>NZ_JANQDJ010000010.1:0-17083 GCF_029891685.1 Umezakia ovalisporum Ak1311
CATAAAGACGGCTGTTCAAAACTGGATAATCATTTTTTGGCAACGGTCTGAGGATGTCTTTGACAATCTTGGGAAATGAATTTATAATCATTATCAATTATTTTTTTTAATCCTTCGCCCAGAATTTACCATATTTTGGGCTATTTTTATCACCTCTTTCTTAACATTCAACAGTTGTGACGTAGACTATATTTCCAATATGTTGGCAAGTTACATAATCTGTTGCTTTCCCCTTTTTCTTATCTCCTGTTTCGTCAATACATAAAATTATTTCTCTTTCTCCAATCAATATTTTTGTTAGCCACAGCCTTATTTATTTTAACTTTTTGACATCCCACAGCGCATCTCTCAAAAAATGATGTAGTGATTGAGGGTTTTTTAATCCTGCTATTTTCGCTATCTCTGGTAGCGATTTATCTGGGATTTGTGAGAGCATTCCCAAGTGTAAATATTGGTTCTTGTGTAGATTTTATACTAGTCGAGGACTGATAAGAACAAAACCCTTACAGAGTAAGGTTATAAACAATTATGCCTAATATTTTCAATGAAACGCCGACACAATAAGACTTTCAATGATTTTGAACTGGGTTCTCCATAAAAAGTACCGAAGAACCTAAATATTTAAATGCTTCAAAATTTCTTACATCTCCAAATAACGAATCACAGTGTTGACAGTGGTTATCGATGAATGCTACTGTGCTTGCTGCCTGTCGGCGTGGCGTAACCATCACCTTCCATTACTGTTTCCGATTTCTTTCTTGATTATACTTCCCCCGTAGTAACAAAACAGGGATACCTCAAAAGCCTGTCAGAGAATTTTTAGCAGCCTTCTTTTAACTGTTCACAAGCACCAATACTCACCCAGCTACTACGACCATCAGTCCAATGTTCTTTTTTCCAAATAGGGGCATGATGTTTAAGAGTATCAATAGCATAACGGCAAGCTGCAAACGCCTCACTACGATGAGGACAACCAACTGCTACTAAGACGCTGATTTCTCCCACCCGCAAACGCCCGACGCGGTGATAAATTACCACCCGGTTGACATCCGACCACAAGGAACGAACATCAGCAGCTATTTGATAAAAAACTCTTAATGCCATTGGTTCATAAGCCTGATATTCTAAGGCTACCACAGGTTTTCCATCAGTTTGATGACGAACCATCCCACTCATAACCACTACTGCACCATTGGCTGAGTCGTTAGCTTTGGCGTAGATTTCCTCAAGAGATAATGGTGCAAAGGTAATGGCAAAACTATCTTCGGCATTTGGTTTAATTGCAGGGGTTGGTATATTGGACATAGTTGAGTTGACTTAATTTCACCCAGAGGCGCACTAGACGCAGAGAGTTAAGGAGATGTAATTTGGGTGTTTCTTTGCTGGAGAAATTGCAGTTGATGATACATACAGCTAATTTGCGGTAAATTTATACCAGCTGCTTGGGCTTTTTTTAAGGGGTTACCAAAAATAGCCTCTATTTCTAAGGGGCGGCGTTGATCATAGTCAATTTTCATACTGGTACGGTAAGGCTTCATTTTTAATGTGTAATTAAGCATGGTTTGAATAAAGCTATCGGCGATGATGCGCCCTGAAGTTTTTGCCCCAATCGCTACTTCATTCATCAATTGTTCAATTAATCTCCGGGTGCTACCATCTGCCATTAATTGGTCTGTTCTAGCGTTGAGAATTACGGACAACCCATTGTAGGGTATATTCCACACTAGTTTTTGCCACCGCGCTAGTAGTAAATCTGCCGCTAATTCAATAGGGACACCAGCACTTGCAAAGTCATCAGCAATTTGCTCCATCTTCTCTGTCATAGCATGACGTTGATATTCATGGTGATATTCTCCCAGGGTAATTTTGCCATAATCTAAATGACAAATATGTCCTGCCCCCACTTTATTGGCACACAGAAAACATAACCCACCGATAATTTGAACATTGGTAACGATTTGGGCAATATCTTCTTCTACCCCTAAGCCATTCTGCAATACCAACACCACACCATGATCTTTAACCACGGGTGGTAATAATTTTGCCAGCAAATGATTTTGAGTTGTTTTGAGTGCCACTATGACTACATCACATTGTGGCATCTGCTCTACATGATTATAAGCCTTAACTTGGGCAAGGGTAAAATCACCGTCTTTGGACTCGACAAATAAACCAGATTTACTTACATGTTCGTAATCACTGTTGACTAAAAAGTGGACATCTAAACCAGCTTGTTGCAATTTAGCGCCATAAAACCCACCTAACGCACCAGTTCCGAGGATGGCGTATTTGCGATCGCACATTTTTAAATACAGGACTCTTTCAGCATAATCATAAAGCGATATTTAACCGCCCTATATAATACTTAACTGTTTTTAATAAAAATTTAAATTATTTCATAAGAATTTAAATTTTAGGGAAGCAGAGCAAAAATTACGACAGTAGTTATGTCTGTTAAAGATTAACTTTTGTAATAGTTGTCAAGGGAAAAATGTCGCAATTTTAGTAGTAAGTATCTCGCCTGTTGAAGCAATTGAATTGATTTCTAGAAGGAATTTTTCTCTTTAATTTCAACTTTGCTCATCGTCAGCATAAGTAATATGATAACTTTGGCAAAGAGTTTAAATTATGTTACACAAGCGGAGTAAATACTTTAGCTATATGCTAAGGTAAATTCAAATATCTAAAAATATGTTTATTTCTTATTTTTAAGATGTTGACATTCAACCCCATAAATTGATGCTTGATTTCAACGCCGTAGCTGATTTTTCCCGTGATAACTGTACGAGTATTTGTGCATTTCTCGTCCCAGCCAACATAATTGTCTCATCGCTAACAATCATCCTTAGAGTATTAGGTCGCCCAACATATCAAATCTGGACATCTGTCGGAATTGCCAGTATTTTCGCTGTAGTCATGATCTTGCATGTATTTACTTGGTTCATAATTGGTATGGTCATGTTACCTACATATATATTGTTGTTTCTAGCCATAAGCTGCTTGCTGATTAATTTTGCCGCCATGGTGTGGCAAAAGCCCCAAGTTCGCAATCATACTATGATTAAAAATGCTTGAGGATATGAAAAAATAAGTTCTATTTGTTTAACCATTTTTTCCTGGGCTTCTGCGTGAGCATCATCACTTGTGTTGTCACTTAGCAACACCAAATTAACTATCTTGACTATTAGTTAATAACACCTAGAATTTTATATGCTGCCCAGTAGTAGGGATGGTTATAAAGTTTTTTATCGGGAACCATCTTACTACTTTTATACAAATATGTTGCTAAATAACCTATGGTTCTCAATTCATTATGATCTAGATTCTTTAGTAAATCTTCATACCATTTTGTGAGTTCAAGGGCAGTTAGTTCTTTTAACCATAAAGTTGCTTCAGCTAAGGCAATAACTGGTGATTTATTTAGCTGTAATCTTCTATAAAAATCAATCATCACTAAAGCGCTGCTAGATGATTCCACAGTCCATAGGGTAGTTACCACATAAGGTACTCCTCCACAAGTAAAACCACTGGCTAAATCAACATATTCAGTAGTAATATTCTGATTTTTACTTCCCTCAGTTTCAGCGGACGAAAGAGTAACTAATTTGTAATTACTCAAATTTTTTTGACAGATTTCTGCTAAGGTTATTTGTTCTCCATTTATTAACGGCAACGCTGATTTTTGCGGATCATTGTAATTGTTCATTACACGCCCGGCAAAATGAAAAATATTTTGATGCTCGTTAAATAAAGCATTCTCTACTGTATATTTGTTAGCTTCATATTTATCAATATGTTTGGGATTATTGAACATCTGGCTAATAACATCAGATTCCAATTTAGTAAATTTTAGTGGGGAATAATTTGTGCTGTTAGGTGACTCGACACTTAGCAAGATTTGATGCGACCATTTCCACATACTTTCAGCCTTTCCAGACAAACCTTTTTGCACACTCAACAAATAGCTAATAGTCAAATGACCTGGTATTTCTTGCTGTAACGGCGAAGAAATATTAAAAAGAGTGTGGAGAGGCAATCTATGTAGGTCGCAGTGGGGAATTAAAATTAGTTGGGTGATGTCTTTAATTTCTTGTGTGATGGTGGTAATCTGGAGAATATTTTTGAGTTCCAAAAGCTTTTGTTCCATATCCACTCGCCACACATGATTGCTTTTACTGTGTTGGTCTTGTGCGTGACTGAGATATTCTTGGTATGCTTGATGCCAATCTTCCAGCCAATCTTCAAATTCAATTAACCGCCTGACAGCTTCTGGTAAAGCAAATTCATCAACAACTTGCGGAGTTTTTTCTAAGTCAATTTTTCGGACATTTTGTATGGGCGTAAAAACTAAAATAGGTGATGGGGCTTGGTATTTAATTATGAAAGTATGTAAGGATACTGGGCTAATATGCCAGTAAATAATTGCAGTGTAGGGATTAAGAAGTTGTTGAACTGAACTGTAGTAGTGTGTGTAAATCTCTTCTTGCCAATGGTATAGTTGCCAAGTTAAACAACAATTTTTGCCTTGTTCTGCCATTTCCCAGGCTTCTACCAAGTCGCCATATTCTACAGCTAAATCCACTTCTAATTGACCAATTCCCGCAAATTTGAGAGCTATTTGCTTTTTACTGTCATCAGAACGAGTTGATTCTGTCAGTAGTTGTGTTAGTAAATCTGCTGCTTGTTGCTGTAATTCCAGTGCTTGTGCTGTTTGGCCTGTACCCAAAAGTGCTTTAATTAGAGATTGCAAAACCTCTAAATGCAACTCCGCAAAATCTGCTGTTGCCAGGGTTAATAGGGCTTGATAATATTCAGCTATAGCTTGATGCCAATAATTCCGAGATGTAGGATATTTCTTACCCATGTCATAGTAAGTATTGCCCTTTGCCATATGCAATCTACCCCAACCTTCTGGGTGGGTATCTGGGCGAATATATTTCAACCCTTCCTCTAAACTTCCTAGCTTACCCTCATAGCCGCCCTGCCGCAAGGCGGGATTTTCAGTGTTGATGTTGGTTAAAGAATTTAAGGATGTTAAGCTAGCTAAGTGTCCAGCAGCCATTCCTCGACCAATCCAAGCTTCCCAATAGTCAAGTTTAATTTGTAGGGCGTTATCGTAGGCGATGATCGCTTCGGCAAATCTTTCTAAACAAAACAGTGCTACCCCTTGATTGTACCAAGCTAAGTGAAAGTCTGGTTTAACAGCTATGGCCTTGTCATAAGAGGCAATCGCTTCTTCTCTTTGTCCTAACTGTTCTAAAGCTATAGCACGGTTATACCAAGCTAAATATAAATTCGGTTGGCTGGCAAGTGCTTGATCCCATGAGTTAATAGCTTGAGACCAATGGCCTAGATTAAATAACACCACACCCCGGTCAATCCAAACTTCATGGAAATCTGCTTGAATAGCAATAGCTCTGTCGTAAGATGCCATAGCCTCTGCATATTGCTCAATCATGGACAAGGCCATACCTCGGTAATACCAATTTTCTGGATTTTGTGGTTCCAGATCTAAGGCTTGGTCATAACTGGAAATTGCTGCGGGAATTTGTCCTAATTTGAACAGGGCTAAACCTTTACTAGACCAAGCCTCTGGATTCTCAGGCTGAACTGCTATGGCTTGCTCAAAACAGTCCATCGCTTCTTCAAATCTTCCTAATTCACCCAAAGTCGCACCTCGGTTATACCAAGATTTGTAGTGATGGGGTTTTAGTGCTATGGCTTCGTCATAAGAAGCGATGGCCTCGGAGAAACATTGTAGGTGAAATAAAGTTAAAGCATGATTAAACCAATACTCAAAAGCATCAGGATTCATTTCTATAGCTTGATTGTAAGAAGCGATCGCTCCTAGCAAATCTCCTGTTTTAGCTTGCTGAAGACCTTGATAAAACCAATCCTGTCCTTGAACCTCACGTTGAGCAACCGTCATAGGTAGGATCTGATTCCCAGGTGAGAGATTAGCCCCTAGTTGTTGGATTGGATAGTTACTTTGATCCAACTTTGCCAACAACTCATCCAAAGTATCAGTTACTTTTGGTTCTAAATTAGCCAAAGATTGCTCCTCAGTGTCAGGAGAAGATACTGTTGTTGCTCCAGGTTGTGATTTAATGATCTGAGCTTTTTGTCCTTCCGAGTCGTGGAAATCTTCGGTTAAATTGCCGAGTACACCTTCATCAGGTGGGGTGAAGCCCGTTACTGCAACTGAATATTCCCATTCTGGTGCATTTTCCGTCAATATTTCCCCAGGAGAATCAATTGGGGTTTTTGATCCTGTGCTGTCGTCATCTGTAACTGAATATTCCCAGATCAACTCTGGTGTATTCTCACTCAATATTTCCCCAAAGGACTCTACTTGGGGTCTTGCTGCTCTAGTTTGAAATTCTAGGTCTTCAGACTCCCATAACAATTCGCCTAACTGATGTATTAACTCCTTTCCTGGGGAGTCTGGTGGGGTATGGCAAATTTCCGACCTTCTGGTTTCACTCTCTTGGTACTCTTGGTCATGGACGCTCAATTCCCCCGTCAACAAGCGGATACCAATGTCGTAAGAAAGTTCACCAACTTTGCCAATTCCCAGTTCGCCCAATCGCATCATCTGTCCTGCTAACCGCTCATGGGAACTTGGTGATAAAAACAATTTTTCGCTAAATATCAGCAGCCAACCTATCCACCGCTCTACACTGATGCGATCCTCCATGCGTTCTAAATACTGAATTGCCCATTGTTTTCCTCGTCCTTGCTGTACGCCTGCCAACAGTTGAGTATACAAAAGTTCCAAATCGGCATTAGTTAGCTCGGGTGGTGGTTTTGTCACCTCCGATTCCCTAGCAGCCTTGAAAAAACGACTCTGCTGATTACCAACGAGGTGGTTTGAAAACTTGTTAAGCCACTGCAATAGCTGCGTGAGCATCTGCGATACTTTTGGATATTTTCTCCTAAATCATTTTACAAAGGGTTGTGTTAAAAAAATCTTTAATTACTTAAAAGCGACTGAAATAAAATCAGCTTTTGGCTATCTGGTTATGAAAAATATACAAAACCAAAACTTTTTGATTTCAGAACTGGGTGCTAGTGTGTAAAATGCCCCTGTGTGAATTTGGCAAGCTTATAATGTAAACCTTTAGGTTCAGTGTGGGCAGTTTAGGTCTCGTCTGAATTTGATTGACTAGAAGCATAGTACTGATTGATGAGTTCCTGGACAATCAGTTGTGGATCATCTGTCTCAATTGCCAACTGCTGGGCAATTTGCTGACGTAAATTCTCATCCTCCTGCAACATGATCAACAGCTCATGTGGGGTGACAGTTTGGGCTACACCTTCGGTGGGCAATTTTTCTTCCTGACTTACTTGTTCTGTTGGGTAGTTGTTTTGGGACTGTAAATTCGTGTTGATGGCATCTGGCCCGTCATATTCCCATACTGGTTCCTCAGAAAAGCGTGTCAACAACTGCATTCCAATTTCATGGGCAACATTTCCAACTTCACCAACGCCTAAATCACCCAGCTGCACTAAGCGAGCAGCTAACTCATTGTTGGGTCTAGGTGATGCTAGCAATCTTTCCCCAAAGTGCCGTAACCATTGGACCCAACGTTCAGTAGAGACACGATGTTCAATATTATGTAGCCACTTTTGCGCCCAAGCTTGACCTCTAGCCTGATGCACCCCTTCTATTAATTGGTTGAACAGAAATTCCAAATCAGTATCCGTTAGCGGTGGTGGTGGTTGTTTGATCACATCATCCCCCCTATGATAAGTAGTTCGTTTTCCTGCAAACAAGCTGCGAAAAAGACCTTTAAACCATTGAATGATCTGCTTGAGCATTTGCTGCACCATTGAGTATTTTTTACTAAAATGCTTGGACTGAAAGTCTCGTGTTTTTTCTAGGGTATGACACATACAGAACCAATCTACAAAAGTTTAGAATAGTTGCATCCCAAACTCGACTGGGTGCTGCTAACCAAAATTGAAAGGCCCTAAAGTCTTTTATCCATGTCTTACGAACCCCTCCACCATAAGTATCGCCCAAAGAGTTTTGTTGAACTTGTGGGACAAGAGGCCATCGCTACCACCCTCACAAATGCGATCCGCACAGCCAAAATTGCTCCCGCCTATTTGTTCACAGGCCCCAGAGGTACGGGAAAGACTTCTAGCGCCCGCATTCTCGCTAAATCGCTAAATTGTCTCCATAGTCACAAGCCCACTCCTGAACCCTGTGGAGTGTGTGATGTTTGTCAAGGGATTACCAAAGGCTACTCCCTCGATGTCATAGAAATCGATGCTGCAAGTAACACTGGTGTCGATAATATCCGTGAGCTAATTGAAAAGGCACAATTTGCCCCTGTACAGTGTCGCTACAAAGTTTATGTAGTCGATGAATGCCATATGCTTAGTACTGCTGCGTTTAATGCGCTACTGAAAACATTAGAAGAACCACCAAAACACGTAGTTTTTGTCTTAGCCACAACGGACCCGCAACGCGTATTACCAACGATTATTTCACGTTGTCAAAGGTTTGACTTTAGACGCATTCAGTTAGAGACGATGGTCAAGCATTTAAGTGCCATCGCCTCTAAAGAAAAAATTAATATTTCTGCAGATGCTTTAACCTTGATCGCCCAAATTGCTCAGGGAGGATTGCGCGATGCGGAAAGTTTACTAGACCAACTAGCCTTATGTGTGGGTGAAGTGACACCTGATCAAGTTTGGGATTTGGTCGGTTCGGTGAGTGAACAAGACTTACTAAGCCTATTACATGCCATCGCACAAAATCACCCAGAAGCTGTTTTAGATTCTACTCGTAAAATACTAGATAGTGGACGAGAACCGCTAATTATTCTGCAAAATCTCGCTGCTTTTTACCGCGATTTACTCATAGCCAAGACAGCACCTAAGCGTCAGGACTTAGTTGCTTGTACCCAGCCAACCTGGACAGCACTGGTTGAATTTTCCCAGCAACTCGACATGAGAACAATTTTGCTGGGACAGGAACACCTACGCGCATCTGAAGTGCAAATTAAAAATACCACCCAGCCACGTTTATGGTTAGAGGTAACATTATTAGGTTTATTAGCAAGTGCAAATCAACCAGAAACGAAAAGTACAGATCAAAGAGTCAGTACCCCTGCTCTAGGTACAAATTATCGCCCAGTGGTTTCTTCATCACCTCAACCCACAAGTCAAAATACCACCGTTAAGCCAACCCCCACCACACCGGAACCTCTCACTCACTCACCAGCAAGAGAAAGTAGTGAACCTGCATCTCCACAGGAAGTTGTGACACCATCGGAGTATAACTTAACTCAAGTGTGGCAACAGGTATTAGTGAATATTCAAATGCCTTCCCGGCAGGCTTTACTGGGTCAAATGTGCCAAATCATAGAGTTTAACGGTGACAAGGCTCGTATTGCTGTCAAAGGAACTTGGTTAGAGACACTCAAATCCGATTTGCCAATGATTAAGGCTGCTTTCCAACAGACTTTCCAACGCGAAATCGAGATTTATCTGGAAAAAGGAACTTCCTCTACTCACACCTCCAGAAGAAAAAATCCTCAGCTACAAGATTCCACTCCCGTTCAAAAACCACCAGCACCCAAGTACAATCAGCAGATTCAATCCTTTACACCGACTACTCAAGCACAAGTACCAACACCAACACCAACAAAAACCGAATCAACGACGAGTGCAAATAAGGTGAAACCCTTGCCACAGCCACCACAGCCAACAACCCAAGTAGATTGGGAAACTGATGAAGTGGCAATCGCTGCCCAACGTTTAGCGGAATTCTTCAGTGGGCAAGTTATCCGCTTCACAGAAAATGGAGTAGATTCACCTGAATCCATGACTACATCTGACTGGATGGATGAATCAGAACTTGATGATGAATAAAAAAATCCAAAATTCAGAATTGATTCTAAATTTCGGATTGTGATAGCTAAATTTGGTTAAAAACTAGTCAGTGCTGCCTGAATGAACTGTTTTCACCCATTTCAGGCGCTTTGGTCTCACGGACATCCGAGCAGTGGTACTACTCATGACCACTAACCAGTGCAACATATACACAACACCACGCAGTGTTTGTAGCAACAACAAAAAGGGTGTGGCTATATTAAATTTTTTATTTTCACGTATGCGCTTGAGTCCGGCAAACATCCCGACAACAGACATACTTACGGATAAAGTAGTCATCGGTGCTAAAACTGGTAAACGATGCCGAGCCACCGCCATTAATAAATCCGGAACTGCCGCTGTGGGTAGGATATACATAGTCAACATAAACATCAGCATATCCCAAGTTTTGCGGATACCCATGGGGTTTTTAAGAATTAGATCCCAGTAATCTAAGTAGCGCTGATAGCCGCCTTCTGCCCAACGATTGCGCTGATGCCAAAGGGCAATGGCATTTGTGACACCTTCTTCCTCTACAGCCGGGTAAAATCTACACTCAATGTCCCATTTGTTCAGATGTAGACGCAAAGTCAGATCCAAATCATCGGTGATGGTGACTTCATTCCATCCGCCACAGCTTTCTAAGGCTCTACGCCGGACAAATTGACCATTTCCTCGCAGTTCGCCAATACCACCGATGGCAACACGTTGCTGCTGAAACCAGGTATCTAAAGCCATTTCTGCCATTTGTCCCTGAGTCCAAAAATTTTCTTTGGCATTGGCGATTGCTTTTCGCACCTGCACCGCACCCACTTTTTCGCGCTGGAATAAAGGTGCTACTTGTAGCAGTAAGTCTGGTACTACCTGAGCATCAGCATCAAAAACTGCCACAATTTCTCCCTTGGTCATGGGTAATACCTGATTCAATGCTCCTGATTTGCCCCCACTAGCCTGTGGAGAACGTGTGAGAACCTTGAGTTGGTCATATTCTTGGGCTAGTTCCGCTAACAACTCGGGTGTCCTATCAGTGCTGTTATCGTCAATTATCCAGACTTCATACTTCTGATCTGGATATTCCAGACTGCAAAGGTTTCTGACTAACTTACCAATAACTGCTTCTTCGTTTTTTGCTGCTACTAACACAGATATAGAGGGAAAATCTTCCTCCATTTCTTTGGCATAGCGCTTGGGTTTAGCAAATACCACCACCAAAGCGTGAAATCCTAGGAGAGTGGTCAGTCCCAGAACGAATATTGAACCCCAAGAAACCAAGTGCAGAGCGATTGTACCGCTCCAAACTGCGGTCAAAACCAAAGCGGCTTTGCGTCTACGTCCTTGAAACCGGGATGGTAGAGACAAAGGACTTACCTCTACCATTGACTCCTCTTCATGTGCCGATTGGTCAGATAATAAGGAGTTAAGTTGGTCAAGCTCGTTGTAATAATCGTTTTCGGGCCAGGAGTTCGCTGGCATAGGTTAATTGATTCAAAAACCAGTATTGTTATACACCTCAAACAAGCAGCAAGTCCAACACTCAAACGCGCCACTTCCACAGATTTTTACAACCGATGATTGTAACTGCGAGGTAGCAGCAGTTTGCTGTGAGTGGAAACTGCAATAGCATTGTCCAACACCTAAAAGCGCGGATTCTTGCTTTTATTGCTCCGGCTTCTTCGTTAAAAGCCAATGCAGCCCCATTGTAACCGAATTTTAATATTTCTTAGCACTGAGTTTCGATAATCCTGATTATTCCTGATTATTTTTAAGTCCCCATTGCCTGTGAAAGCGAAAACTACAACAGTACAAGCTCCTAAAAATATCAGTTAAATATCTTTACGTTTCTACATATTTTGTAGGTTTGATTTTTATGACGGGTTTTCAGCCTATTTACCGATCAGTTGATTCCATGAGCCAAGAATTCCCCTGGCTAAAAGCGGGGGAATGTCAATTGTACATGGGCAAGTTATACTCAGGGGAAAGTTTTCAAATATTCTGTCAGAAAGTTTTTTTGTCAATCCAAAATTTAAATTTCAAATCTATCTTTAGATTTTTTATATACCAATTTATTACTGATAATTAAAGTATAAACACTTAAAAAAAATTAAAAACACACCCTAAAAAAGTACATTTTGGCAACCCCACTTTGTCGGGATTCAAGCCCGTTGCCGGAACAAACTAAAATTAGGAAACACGTAGCTTGGTTCTACTTCCTTTTGCAATTAGGAGTGCATGTGTGCCAAAATCTGCTAAATATTTGCTGATTGGCTCAACCGAGACTTATAGTGGTAAATCTGCGACAGTCTTGGGTTTGACTTATCAGCTACAGCAAAAAGGACTAGATATTGCCTACGGTAAACCCCTAGGCACTTGTTTTGGTGAATCTGGCGGAGCCGTAGTTGAGGAAGATGTCCAGTTTATTGCCGACACTCTTAGCTTGCCAATAAATCGCGTTGCAGCGACAATACTGGCTTTGGATGAAGTCAATGTCCAAAAACGTTTGCGCGGCGAAGACAAAACGGATTATAGACAGTTATTAAAACAGCAATACTCGCAAATTTCCCAAGGAGATTTAGTATTGCTAGAGGGGCCTGGTGATTTAACACAAGGCAATCTGTTTAATTTGTCTTTGCTGGAAGTGGCTGAAGCATTAGATGCGTCTGTACTAGTAGTATCTCGTTACAGTTCGCTGCTGTCAGCTGAGGCGATATTGTCTGCTAAACAGTATGTGGGCCATCGCCTAGTGGGAGTTGTTATCAATGATATCCCGACCCAAGAATTAGAAACAGTCAATCATCTGTTATGTCCATTTTTGGAACAGCAAGATATTCCTGTGTTAGCAACGTTGCCAAAAAGTGACTTGCTACGCAGTGTCAGTGTTGGCGAACTAGTTAATCAGCTAAATGCCGAAGTTCTCTGTCGTCGGGATCGCCTAGATTTGATGGTGGAGAGTTTGGCAATTGGGGCGATGAATGTCAATTCGGCTGTGAAGTATTTCCGCAAACGCCGGAATATGGCAGTAGTTACAGGAGGGGACCGTGTGGAAATTCAACAAGCTGCTTTGGAAACTTCCACCCAATGCCTAATTCTCACCGGACAATTGCCACCACCTGCATTTATTCTCAGTCGTGCTGAAGAATTAGAAATACCCATCTTATCGGTGGACTTAGACACTCTGACCACAGTGGAAATTGTTGATCGGACTTTTGGGCAAGTGCGTCTCCATGAACCCATCAAAGTCCAGTGCATTCGTCAGTTAATGGCTGAGAATTTTGATAGCGATCGCTTGTTATCAAAAATGCTGGGTTAAAGTTGAAGATAAAAAATCGGGATACAGGGGCATTCTTTCGTGTTAGCCTACCTTGGGCATAGAGTGTGAAGTTACCATTCAGGCAAGCATCTTCTCACTCTGTGTCCCATGTAGGTCAATGCTGGCGTCCATATATCCCCAATACCCTCAGAGGAGGCGATTATTATCTTCAAAATCCTCAATAACTGTCAGAAACAGCCAAATTTCAAAATATCACCTTTTTCAAAACTAGCTTGGTGTGACTAAGCCACCCAGTCACTGAGGGAGAAAATCAAAAAAATGTAGCAAGATGTAACTCAACTTGACTTCCCACTTACACTCTGTTTGGTAAAATAGCTTGGTTGTTTAATTTGATTACCTTCATCTTTGAGCCAGTCAACAGACCTCATTAACCTCGACACATTAGCGCAGGAACTGGCGACCATTCAGCAAACAGGTTCTAAGCGAATCGCCTTGCTGGGTTCTCGTCATGTGCCAATTACACATCAGAATTTGATTGAAATGATGACCTATGCCCTAGTTTTATCAGGCAATCGCGTGATTACCTCTGGGGCTACAGGTACCAATTCAGCCGCCATTAAGGGCGCAATGCGGGCTGACCCCAATCTATTGACGGTAATTTTACCCCAAAGCTTGGAACGCCAGCCCCATGAATCACGCCAACAGCTAGAACAAGTGATGCATCTGGTAGAAAACCCCAGTAACGATCATCTGTCTTTAGCTGAAGCTAGTTATATTTGTAATAAGGAGATTGTCTCCCGTTGCCAGCAACTAATCTGTTTTGCATTTCACGACAGTCGCACTTTGCTACAAACTTGTAGAGATGCAGAAGAACAAAGAAAAGTGGTCACGCTTTTCTACTTCGATTAAAAGTGCCGTAAGTTCTCCACCGGGTAATGTATAGATATAGGAAACTGCCAATTGGTAATAAGTATTTGGGTTGGCCAAATTACCAAAAATTTAACGAGAGTTGGAAAACCTCTGTGATTCTGTCCAGGGGATGAGAACCGAAAGGCTAGTTTTCTCTAGCCATTCTATTTTACAGAGTTATGTGAGAGTGAAGCGTCTGTGCGGGGGGCAAATTCACCTGCACAGATGCCGCTAGAATCCCTGTCCATCAATGGCAGCGATTGTCAAAAGTTACATATCACCCTAAGTAACAACTACTATCGATTTAATGACGCTATTGCAACTGCCTGTGTCTATTATTTTTTTGTACTCTATTGCTGCTGCTGCCATTTTGATTTATCTACCATTTTTACTGGTAGCTTATGCTCGCTTCCAAATTGGGTATGAAGCCCTTGCTACTCCTCGCGCCCAATTTGATAAATTGCCCCCCTATGCTCAACGAGCGACTTGGGCACATCAAAACTCCTGGGAAGCATTTATGTTGTTTGCCATCGCGGCATTGATGGCATACGTGACTGATGTGAATTCTCCCACAGCAGCATTCGCCGCCATGGCCTTTGTTGTGGCGCGTTTGTTATACTCAGTTTTTTATATTTTGAATATACCCCTATTGCGATCGCTGATGTTTGCCATGGGCTCTCTTGGCTCTGGTACTCTCATCATTTTCAGTATCATTCAAGCCAATAGTTAATTGGGGAATGGAAAGTGGGGGTAGGTGGCCTCATCTAAAATCCAAAATCCAAAATCCAAAATCTAAGATTGTTTATGGCTTCTACATATTCCTTTGACATTGTGAGCGAATTTGATCGACAAGAATTAGTGAATGCTGTGGATCAAGTTGTGCGAGATATTAAAGGTCGTTATGACCTCAAAGATACTCAAACTACTATTGAGTTAAACGAGCAAGGCATTAATATCAACACAGATAGCGAGTTTACCTTAGATTCTGTTCACAACATCCTGCGCGAAAAAGCCGCCAAGCGTAACCTCTCTCAGAAGATTTTTGAGTTTGGCAAAGTGGAAACAGCTAGCGGTAACCGTGTACGTCAAGAAATTACACTCAAAAAAGGTATCAGTCAGGACATTGCTAAACAAATTTCCAAATTGATTCGCGACGAATTTAAAAAAGTACAACCGTCAATTCAAGGCGATGCTGTACGGGTTTCAGCTAAAGCTAAAGATGACTTACAAAGTGTTATGCAGCGTCTCAAACAAGAAGATTTTCCTGTAGCTTTGCAATTTACCAATTATCGTTAAAAAAAACTCCAGGATGGATTTTGTCCACCCTTAACTCTTTTTTTAACGACAGCCCGTAAATCCCCACCCTCAATCTACTCATAGGGCGGGGAATAAGCAATAGTCAACAGCTAAGACCGTCCACCAATGCTTTTTTGAAACGCGGGACTTTCAGAAATACGCTGGATATAATTCAATACGGCTGGATAAGCGCTCAGGTCTAGCTTGAGCATGATGGGAATATAAGCCAAAATAGACCCCACCGCCACATCGGCAACAGTGAATTCATCACCAAGTAAAAAAGATTGTCGCCCAAAAATCTCATTTAAGGGAGTTAACAAACGGGGCATTTCTCGTTCTCGATTTGCTTCTATGAAAATTCCCGGACCCAGCGTGGCATTAGCAAACAATACCCACTGGGAAAATATACCCCGTTGTTGTGGTGAAAGTGAAGTTTTGCCATATTTGTCGGAAAGATACAGTAAAATTGCCCCTGATTCCCAAAGGTGTAAGTCCCCATCTACAATTGCTGGTACTTTACCCATTGGATTAATTTTCAGGTACTCAGGCTGCTTGTGTTCCCCCGCCTGCATATCGAGCATGACAAATTCATAGTCAACGCCCAGTTCTTCTAGATACCATTGAACGATTGATGCTCGACTACGAGTGCCGCCGTAAAGTTTCAACATAATTACTTCAGATTAAAGAACTTTGTGAGTGTGGGAATGCTGTTTCACGTTGTCTTCTTTATTGACAACTCTAGTAGCATTAAGTACCCGTTTACGTTCCGTAGAATATTGAAAATCAGTGTAGGTTGTACCTAAGGGAATGAGGGATTTTGCGGTTTCACGACGCTTGTAAGTGCGAGCACTAGCAAACACCCGCATCACAAAATCTTCACCAAATTGAGCCGAATCTGGAAACCCCTGTGGTAAAAGTGCTGTATTACCATTGAGGACAGAACCAAGGGTAGTTGCACAAGCTAGCTTATAGGAGGTAGGAATACCTTTTAATAAGGCTTCTAAAGCAGCAGAGGGAATTGGTTCTATAATCTCAACCTGATGAACCTCCCCATCTTCCTTGATGAAGCAGGTTGATAGGCCCATAACTATATAATCATCAGCAGTTAAATCAGGGGCGTCTTCATAGGAAATTGCTGTTGTCATAAAAAATTTCTCAACACTTAAAAATTAGGCAGTACTATTTTCTTGCGTCGCCTAGGGCATTAGTTAGGAGACACACCCGCACTCACCGCCGTTCGTTCTGAGCTAAATTACAGCAGCTATGGGTTCGGGGCTTGTTGGCATTCTAACAATTTGTTGATTTCAAGTTGCCTGAATGGTCTTGTCTTATTTGTCATCATGACAGTTTGAGAGATCATAAGAAAATCGAGGGAGCCAAAACCACCGAGATAAACTATCGGAGTGTGGCGAAGATACTTTATTGTACTTTAGACGGTGGATGTAGGCGAGGGCAAAGCCCCTTTAGGAGCAGTCCATCAGGTACTGTCATAATGTCTTTTTTAGTCTGATTCAAATGGGTATCATGAACCTAATCCTAGATTTATAAGAAAAGCATAAAAATCCATCAAAAGAAAAAGGGAAGAATCCAGAAATGTTGAATGTCGTTACAAAACTTTACATAGTTAGATATAGTAGTCCTATCAAAGGTGAAAATGTCAACATCTCATAATATCTTCCATCCAATGAACATAACTGATTTGTTGACACATACAAGCTTGAAGGT
>NZ_JANQDJ010000011.1:0-25654 GCF_029891685.1 Umezakia ovalisporum Ak1311
CTACCTTCAAGCTTGTATGTGTCAACAAATCAGTTATGTTCATTGGATGGAAGATATTATGAGATGTTGACATTTTCACCTTTGATAGGACTACTATATCTAACTATGTAAAGTTTTGTAACGACATTCAACATTTCTGACGTTATAAGCAATATAACATAGGAATTCGCCTTCATCTGGATAAAAATTAAGA
Source organism: Umezakia ovalisporum Ak1311 (assembly GCF_029891685.1). Classification (NCBI taxonomy): domain Bacteria; kingdom Bacillati; phylum Cyanobacteriota; class Cyanophyceae; order Nostocales; family Nodulariaceae; genus Umezakia; species Umezakia ovalisporum. Next base: position 194 of record NZ_JANQDJ010000011.1, read on the forward strand.
TTATTTGGCACAAATGACCGTTCTTCCTCAGAAGTGAGAAATTGATTTACTCAACCAGAGGTACTTTCACGCAAGGTTTCATCAGCCGTTACAATGACAATGAGGAGATAGTAGTAATATGCATAGCTTTATTCCCCCAGAACGGTTTTTTCCCTACTTGACTTGGACTGATGTCCAGGCTATGCCGGATAAAGAAAATGTGGTGATTATTCAAACAGTCGGAGCCATCGAACAGCATGGCCCTCATTTACCTCTGATTGTTGACGCTGCTATTAGTGTAGGAGTTCTGGGAGAAGCCTTAAAAAAATTAGATGCGCGTATTCCCGCCTATGCTTTACCTCCCCTGTACTATGGTAAGTCTAATGAACATTGGCACTTTCCCGGAACGATTACCTTGAGCACCGAAACTCTGACAGCAATCATGATGGAAGTGGGTGAAAGTATTTACCGTGCTGGGTTTAGAAAACTAGTGCTAATGAACTCCCACGGGGGACAACCCCAAGTTATGCAAATGGCTGCAAGAGATTTGCACGTTAAGTATGATGATTTTTTAGTATTTCCCTTGTTTACTTGGCGTGTTCCTCATATCACAAAAGAATTATTAACACCTAAGGAAGCAACCCAAGGAATGCACGCCGGAGATGCAGAAACTAGCATTATGCTGGCGATGTTGCCAGAACTGGTCAAAATGGATAAAGCTGTGGCTGAGTATCCACCAGAACAGATACAAAGCACTTTACTAAGTTTAGAAGGTAAGTTACCTGTATCTTGGGTAACACGAGATGTTAGCAAAAGTGGAGTAATTGGCGACGCAACCACCGCAACCAAGGAAAAAGGCCATCGCATCCTAGAATCTGTATCTGATGGTTGGGTGCGAGCCATTCAAGATATCTACGCTTTCCGTCAACCCCAACCCCAATCATAATCGACAATGGCAATGGGAAATTTTACATTGGCGTGAGTGTTCAATCACCTGAAAGGCAGATAACTAATACCCCATGCTTGTTTCTAGATTTGTTAATCTAAGGATAGTACAAACATTATTAATAACACCCTGGCTAAATTGCACAGCTACCAAGGGGCAAAATTTTACTAAAGGTCACACCCAGAGATAATAGTTATGACGGCATTTGAACCTCACAGTCTTCGTTCTTATAGCCAAGACGATGTACAGCGAATTCTCCAATTAGCCATTGCTCATCAAGCTAACAACGATGATCAGGAATTTTCCTATGAGCAACTTTTGGAAATTGCTAGAGAGTTAAATATATCACCCGATGTACTAAGTCAAGCAGAAAATGACTGGCGATCGCAACACAGCGAAATGCAACAGAGACAAGCTTTTAATTCCTACCGCATAGCAAAATTTCAGAAACGTGTTGGCAATTATGCCATCATTAACAGTTTTTTAATGGTAGTGGATTTAATCGGCGGCGGCGGTCTTACTTGGTCATTGTATTTTTTAGTATTTTGCGGATTAACATTAGGGCTAGATATTTGGAATACCTTTCAAACTAAAGGCGAAGAATACGAAATGGCTTTTCAAAAGTGGCATCGCAAACATCAAATCAAGCAAACTATTAACACCGTTCTGAACAAGTGGTTTAAAGCATTGCAAATTTAGCAAGTTGAAAGCAAAATTTTGCCGACATAGTTATCATAATTATTGATAATTAATGACTAAGTTTGTGGTTTGTATTGAGAGTATCAACTATGCCAATCGTGGTAACTGGTTTATCTTTGATAAGGCTATTACCTTCAAGGGCGATGGCGGGAAACTGCGCCGTCAGATTTCTGAGCTAATTAAATAATAATTAATTACTTTCTCAAAAATCCCCAACGGAAATCTACCTTGTGCTTAAGTCCCACGCAAGATGTCTAGATCAATTATCCAGCTTATTGATAAAAACAGAGGGTAGGGATAATTAACTATGCAACTCAAGCCAATTAATCAGCAGGTAGTAGCCATCGTTGGGGCTTCTAGTGGTATCGGTAGAGAAACAGCACTCAAGTTTGCCCAAGGCGGTGCAAAGGTAGTAGTTTCCGCACGCAGTGAACCAGGACTAAAGTCTTTAGTTACAGAAATCCGCAGTTTGGGCGGTGAGGCGATCTATACTATTGCCGATGTGAGTAATTTTCAGCAAGTTAAAGCCATCGCAGACAAAACTGTGGCAGAATATGGACACTTGGATACTTGGGTTCACACTGCGGCTACGGGTATCATTGCTCCTTTTGAGAACATTACACCAGAAGAGTTTAAACGAGTTGTGGATGTCACCTTAATGGGACAGGTGTATGGTGCTATGGCTGCACTACCATATCTCAAACAAGAGGGACGGGGTTCATTAATTCATATTTCTTCCATGGAAGGTAGGCGCAGTTTACCACTACAAAGCCCTTATTCCGCAGCTAAACATGGTTTAGAAGGTTTCCTGGAAGCCTTGCGTCTGGAGTTGCAACACGAAAAATTACCAATCAATGTTACATCTATCTTGCCTTCCACCATCAACACACCCTACTACAATAAAATTCGCACCAAGTTAGGGGTGAAACCAACGGGAATACCACCCTATTATCAACCGAGTTTAGTGACTAATGCCATTCTTTATGTTGCTGAACATCCCATGCGGGATTTTGTAGTTGGGGATGCAGGCAAAGTTTTAGATGTGTTGCAACGCATTTCACCAGAATTAGTAGATGCAATTTTACTAGCGATCGCTTTTCCAGGTCAACATACCAACGAGCCGAAATCACAGGACGCACCACATAATGTTTTTACTCCCATTCCTGGCTATGACAAAATTGAGGGAGATTTTAGAAACTTGACAATACCCAGTTTCTTAGATTGGTGGGATATGAATCCGAAACTCAAATGGGGGGCTGTGGCGCTGGGGGTTTTAGGTGTAGCAGCATTTCTCGGTGGGTGGACTAGCGATTAATTAACGAACCACAGACCCCCTTATCCTCACAAATAACTTTTTCAGCAAGCCCTAAATATCAGCCCATTAGTTCGTGCTTTAGTCTTGAAGTTAACCCAGCCTTATGTAAAACTGAGGATCTTTCGCTTCCCAGAGAACATTTGAGGAACTACAACATGGCGCGTCTAGCACTGCTGAGTGTATCTAACAAAACTGGTATAGTTGACCTAGCCCGTCGCTTGGTCGAAGAATTTAACTTCGATTTAATCAGCAGTGGGGGAACCGCCCAAACTCTTAAGAATGCGGGGCTACCTGTGACCAAAGTCGCTGATTACACAGGTTCACCTGAAATTTTAGGTGGTAGAGTGAAAACTCTACATCCCCGGATTCATGGCGGAATTTTAGCCCGACGGGATCTTCCCCAACACTTAACAGATTTAGAAAATAATCAAATTCGCCCCATTGATTTAGTGGTAGTCAATCTTTATCCCTTTCAAGAGACTATTGCTAAACCTGGGGTGACATTATCTGAGGCTGTGGAACAAATTGATATTGGTGGCCCGGCCATGTTACGGGCTGCATCGAAAAATTTCCCCCACGTGACTGTATTATGTGATCCGGCAGACTATGAGACATATTTACAGGAATTGGGGCAAAATAACAGCACTACATCCCTGGAGTTTCGCCAAAAATGTGCTTTAAAAGGTTTTTCTCACACGGCTAGTTATGACCAAGCCATTGCAGCTTACCTCAGCCAACAATCTCAAGATACCCTACCCCAGCAATACAACCTTTCTGGACAGCAATTGCAATCTCTGCGTTACGGTGAAAACCCTCATCAACCAGCTGCTTGGTATCAAACTGGTACTACTCCCACGGGATGGGCTGCTGCGATAAAATTACAAGGTAAGGAACTGAGTTACAACAACTTAGTTGATTTAGAAGCCGCCCGCCGTATTATTGCCGAGTTTACTGATACCCCAGCCGCAACAATCATTAAACACACAAACCCTTGCGGTGTGGCTGTAGGAAGCACCCTTGTAAAAGCATACCAAAAAGCTTTTAACGCTGATCCTGTTTCTGCCTTTGGTGGAATTGTTGCACTGAATCGGCCTATTGATGCAGCCACAGCCCAGGAGTTAACCAAGACATTTTTAGAATGTGTTGTTGCACCTGGTTGTGAAATTGAAGCCCAAGAAATTCTCGCGGCAAAATCTAAACTGCGGATTTTAACATTAGCAGATTTGAGTAATGGCCCCAAGGATACAGTCAAAGCAATTGTGCAAAGGGCAGTAACTAAGGCAATCGCTGGCGGTTTTCTCGTCCAAGCTGCTGATGATACCATGACTGATACCACTGCATGGCAAGTAGTTACCGAAGGTCAACCCACCCCTGACCAGTTAGCCGAGTTACTGTTTGCTTGGAAAGTTTGTAAACACGTCAAATCTAATGCCATTGTGATTACAAACGATCAAACTACCCTCGGTGTGGGTGCAGGTCAAATGAATCGCGTTGGTTCAGTGAAAATTGCCTTAGAACAGGCAGGCGCAAAAGCCCAAGGTGCAGTTCTCGCCAGTGATGGATTTTTCCCCTTCGATGACTCTGTCAGAACAGCCGCAGATGCTGGTATTACTGCCATTATCCAACCAGGGGGAAGTCTGCGTGACCAAGATTCCATCAACGCCGCCAATGAATTAGGATTAGTGATGGTGTTAACTGGTATGCGCCATTTTCTACACTAAATTTTGCCAGTTAAACCTGTGACACTTCAATAACTGTCACATATTACACTTGGTTTGTAACTAAACAGAAGTATCCTCTAGTGGTGTGTGAGGAGCAAGTTAAAAATAAAAAGTGCCTGGGGTGGAAACACGGCAACACTCCCAGGCACTTTTTAGTATGCTTCTAAAAATTTTACAGAAACTAAAATTGCTCGTCAGTCTCTTGACTAATTTCCAAACAGCGCTCATCAGCAGCCAGTTGAAGCTGTAACTTAAGATTTCCTTTCCAGCGGGTTAGGAATGTATCTGAATACCGGATCAGAATTCCAAGGACCACGCTCATCTTTGCCATCGCCATTTGTAGATAAATTGTAATAAATATCAACCGTTTCATCAGGCTGAATATTACCAAACAGTGGGTCTGTTAGTTTACCCAATGAATCAAGAGCTTTCATAAACATCTGAGTATGAGAAACTTCTCGTGTTAAGAGATGAACCAAAGTATTTTTAGTTCCTTGATCTGTGGCCACCTTAATTAGTTCTTCGTAAGTTTGACGTGCGCCAGCTTCAGCCGCAATATTAGCTCTCAAATCCCGCACCACGTCTCCGCCTTCATTTAAGTAATTTGCTGTCCAAGCATTTCCTTGACTATCAAGAAAGTGAGGACCCATACCTCTAACGGCGAAGAGAGTGCTTTTGTATGCTTCTGTTTGATCCATATTCTTGGTGTGGGCTTCAATCAGTTTACCAACCATTTCTAGGTGGCTAAATTCCTCTATAGCAATGTCTTGGAGCATATCTCTAATGCCAGCATTTTCCACATGAAATGATTGCACCCAATATTGCAAAGCTGCCGATAGTTCCCCCGTAGCTCCACCAAACTGCTCAAGCAACAATTGAGCAAAATGAGGGTTAGCCTCAAATACATTTACAGCATGAATAGGCTCTTTTTTGTGGTAAAACATAATCCACCCCTTAAGGCATTTTCATCAAAAATAATCCCTTAGTAGCCAGAAATGTTGACTGTTGACTGTCCAAGTTGTGCGTCAGTGATACAAAATTTGAGCAATTAATGACTCTATTCTTAATAGACAATGAACTTTATCTGGGTAAAACGCAAAAATTGTAAATTTTTATTGCAGGATTCAACACTTCTGCTTAGTAGCATATAGCAAACTGCTGTTAGCAAAGCTATTAGGAATCAAAACCTTCTGCACATATTTGAATTGTCTGTCCAATAAATTCTTATCTTTCAACTCCCTAACATTGCCCAAGCAGTAATATTCATAAACTTCTTCTAAAATCTGAACTGTCTTTAAATTAGCGATTCTTATTTACCATTATTTCTACCAGAGGAAAGAGTTATTAAAATCAAAAGTTAGAGAACTTTTATGGAATTTTATGAAATTTTAATTTAGAGCAAATTTGTTCAGCTTACACTTTATTTATATTAAGCGAGCCCTAGGTAGGGGCAATTATGAATTGCCCTTAATTTATCAAATTGCTCTGGAAAATCGCCGCTCTTTAGTATTTTGATAATTATCAAATATGACAGCGATATTTCTCACTAGTAACCGACCTATATCTGTGACCTGAATTTGGTTACTTGATATATCAACGAGTTGATCCGCTGCGGGTATTTCTAATGCCTTTAGCTCATGGCTAAAATAATCATCGAAACAAATGTGATATTTATCTTCAATATCTTGCTTATTCAGATAAAAGTGAGACATAATCGACATGATCACATCCCTCCTAATTATGTCGTCTTGACTCAGTTTAATACCTTTACTAATGGGTAAAACATCCGCCGCCATCGCCTGATAATAATCCTTTAATTGCTTGTGGTTCTGCACATAAGCATCATTTAGCATACTGATAGATGTAGCACCAAAACCTAATAGCTCTGTTCCACGGTGGGTGGTGTATCCCTGAAAGTTGCGCTGGAGGGTCCGATTGTGTTGAGCGAGGGCTAGTTCATCATTCTGTTTGGCAAAATGATCCATACCAATAAATAGGTAGTTGTTACTCGTCAGTTCCTCAATAGTCATCTTGAGAATTTCTAACTTTTCCTGCGGTTGAGGTAATGCTGCTTGAGGAATATTTTTTTGTGCTGGCTTCATCCAAGGTACATAGGCGAAGTTAAAAACAACAATTCGATTAGGGTCTAATTTAATAGTCTTTGTTACTGTTTCTTGAAATGTCTGGAGAGTTTGATGAGGTAAACCATAAATTAGGTCTACATTCACACTGTCAAATTTAGCTCCTTTAATCCAACTCATCACATTAAACAGATGTTCTTCTGTCTGGAGGCGATTTACAGCTACTTGTACTTGGTAGTTAAAATCCTGAATACCAAAACTAATACGGTTAAACCCTACTTCACGCAGAAATAAAATATAGTCTTGATCAACGTAGGTGGGATTAATCTCAATGGAAATTTCGGCTTGTGGTTGGATATTAAAGTTTTCAGTAATGTGTTTCCATAACAATTTGACTTGAGCGTGATTTAAATAGTTTGGTGTACCACCGCCCCAATGAATTTGTACTACTTTTCTCTCTGGATCAATCAAGGTTGCCATATTCTTGATTTCTTGCACCAAATTTTCTAAGTAAGGTTTGGCAATATTCTTGTTTTGAGATATTACTGTATTACAGCCGCAGAAGTAGCAAGCGGTCTGACAAAAGGGGATATGGAAATATAAAGACAGAGGTGATTTTCGGCAGTTAGAAGCGGCCATCGCACCGTGAAAATCAGTTACAGTAAATTCTGAGTTCAACTCTGTAGCGGGGGGATAACTCGTGTATCTGGGTGCAGGAGTATCGTATTTTTTGATCATATCCAGATCAAATTTAATACCAGGCAAGACAAAAACCATCAAAACCTCCAAGAAACTGCGATCATCCCGCCTCATGCAGCGCGGCGGAAATCAAACTGCCAATCAATTTGTAAGATTGCCTCCGGCACTGGGCTTCGCGCAATCTGGGTATTATCCAGTGTAGAGAGTAGCGGCACTGCATAATGTGTTGATTCCAACCAAACAGCTTAATTGAATTGGTCTGAAATGATCGGATTTTTTGGCTTCGACTTCCTCTCACAAAATCATTTAACTATCAATATTTGTATAACCATAAAATTATTAAGATTTCTTTATATTTTTCTCGTTTTCAATGGACACATTTAGCAACTGACTTAAGAGAAAGTTTGTTAATAAATAGTCTTTTTAATTCTGTGAATCTCCAGAAAATAAGCATTACCAATTGGTAGTCAAGGTTATTTATCGAAAATCGCTTTTCAATAATTTAACTGATGTATTAATAGCAAAATTCATGCTTATATAACAATGAAAACTCAAACATGAAAGCAGTCTCATGGTTAAGTCTCTCGAAACTTCCGACCCTAAATTACTCAAGCCAGGTATTAAAGCACCTGTTCAGGAAACATTGTTAACACCTCGGTTTTACACCACTGATTTTGAAGCGGTAGCAAATTTAGATATTTCGGCGAATGAGACTGAGTTGCTAGCGGTTGTGGAAGAGTTACGTGCTGACTATAATCGCCATCATTTTGTGCGCGACCAAGAATTTCAGCAAAGTTGGGAGCATGTTGATGAAGAAAAACGTCGCACTTTTATTGACTTTTTAGAGCGTTCATGCACTTCAGAATTTTCTGGGTTTCTGCTGTTTAAAGAATTATCCCGCCGACTCAAAGAAAAAAATCCCCTTTTGGCTGATGCCTTTAATTATATGGCCAGGGATGAAGCACGCCACGCGGGATTTCTGAATAAATCTATGGCAGATTTCAATCTGTCTCTGGACTTAAGCTATTTAACCAAACATCGGACATATACCTTTTTCCCCCCAGAGTGGGTAATTTACACAGTCTATCTATCGGAGAAAATTGGTTACTGGCGGTATATCTTAGTGCATCGCCACATGCAGGAACATCCTGAATACCAATTTTATCCACTCTTCCGCAAATTTGAAAGTTGGTGTCAAGATGAAAATCGACACGGAGATTTCTTTAAAGCACTACTGCGATCGCAACCAAAATTATGGAACAATTGGAGAGCGCGGTTGTGGGTGCGGTTCTTTTTGCTGACTGTATTTGTCACCCATACCATCACAGTATTTGAACGGGCAACATTTTATGAAGCCATTGGTATACATCCACGCAAATACAATAACAGAGTAATTCAGGAGACAAATAATACCTCAGCACGAGCATTTCCCCTAATTTTGAATACTAATCACCCGGCGTTTTTCTGGCGACTAGAGCAGTGTTTCATTAATACTCAGAGACTGACAGAGATTAAGGAAAGTAGTCGTCCTGGATTTGTCAAGTTCTGGCAAAAAATACCCCCCTTTTGTGGAATTATTTACCAGATGTTGCGCCTATACTGGATTAAACCTATTGATGCCGAATCAACCCGGGGAAAAGTTCATTAAACCGAAACTGCTGCAAACGGCGAGCAACTCAGATCAGTCCGGGATCTTGATATCCCGGACCTATGGGACTTTGTTTTTCTACATCTAGTAAAAAATCATTACCCCTCACCCCCTCTCAGATATAAAAACTTTGTATCCTAAATGCAATAGACTTTATATTCTTTGCAAAATTTGTGCCAGAAGACTTTAGACTAATCGTTGATTTAGTTTCAGTTCTCGCAGTCGCCGCCTGTGGTGGACTGTTGGCTTCACTTTTACGCCAACCTGTACTGCTAGGCTATCTCATAGGCGGGATGATTGTGGGGCCAGCCGGACTAGGAGTAATTAAAGAAGTTATTCAAGTAGAAACTCTAGCTCAGTTCGGAGTCGCCTTTTTGTTATTTGCCTTGGGTGTGGAATTTTCCTTTGCAGAATTAAACAAAGTTAAAGCCATCGCTTTGGGTGGTGGTGGCTTACAAATTGCCTTAACGATTCTGTTCACAGTGGTGGTCTGTGGAATCATGGGAGCTTGGGACGACTTACCCGCTAAAGGTGTATTTTTGGGGTCAATTTTATCTTTATCTTCCACCGCAGTTGTTCTCAAGTGCTTAATGGAGCGCAACGAAACAGAAACCCCCCACGGACAAGTGATGCTGGGGATATTAGTAGTGCAAGACTTAGCACTGGGATTAATGATTGCTATATTACCAGCCCTGAATCAACCAGCAGAAACCATTGGTATGGCAGTGCTGACAGCCGCATTAAGGCTGGCTTTATTTGCTGGAGGTGCAGTAGTAGCGGGGATTTGGCTGATACCGCCTTTGTTGCGAATCGTCGCCCGCACTGAAAGCCGAGAATTGTTTCTATTAGGGGTGGTAACGCTGTGTTTAGGTATTGCTCTGCTAACAGAACACTTAGGACTCTCTATTGAGATGGGGGCGTTTGTCGCTGGCTTAATGATTTCAGAAGTGGAATATGCCGACCAAGCCCTCAGTTATGTAGAACCAGTACGAGATATTTTTGCAAGTTTATTTTTTGCCGCCATTGGGATGTTAATTGACCCGGTGTTTTTGTGGAATAATCTGGAATTGATTTTGGTATTAGTAGCACTGGTATTCCTCGGTAAGTTTTTAATTATCACGCCTTTAGTCACTGTATTTCGCTACCCGTTGAAAACAGCCTTAATTGCTGGGTTAGGATTAGCGCAAATTGGTGAATTTTCCTTTGTGCTTGCCAGTGAGGGGCAGGCTTTAGGATTAGTTTCTCGGCGAGTATATTTGCTGATTTTAGGAACCACAGCAGTTACACTCATGCTCACTCCGTTTGTGTTGCGATTAGTACCATTTTTATTTAATTGTGCCGAATCAATGCCCTGGCTGCAACCATATTTAGAAGAAGTTTATCCGCGTGATGTCTCAGACAATGTACCCTCAAAAAGTCATGTCGTCGTCTGCGGCTATGGGCGAGTAGGCAAGAATTTGGTCAAGTTGTTACAAAAACATAATTTACCTGTGGTAGTCATTGACCAATCAGAAAGAAGAATACAGCAATTGCGAGATGAGGGAGTGCCTTATGTCTATGGTAATTGTGTGAGTTTTCACGTTCTAGAAACAGCTGGTGTCAACAATGCCAAAGGAATGGCCATCGCACTTCCCGACCCCATGAGTACCCGTCTGACCCTTAAACGGGCTCTAGAATTATGTCCTGAATTAGATTTGGTTGTCCGCGCCACCCAAAATAAAGATATTGAAGTGCTTTATCAACTGGGAGCGAAGGAAGTAGTGCAACCAGAATTTGAAGCTAGCTTGGAAATGGCCAACCATTTATTAACCAGCTTAGGGTTTTTATCGTTTATGGTGCAACAAGAAATGCAGCAAATTCGCAACGATCATTATTTAGCATTACGACCAGAGCAAACTCCATTAGAAGTGTCCCGTGATTTGCAGCAAGTCACTCGTAATTTAAATCGTCGTTGGTATAGCCTACCATCTAATTCACCCCTGATTGACATGAGTTTAGCAGAAGCAGATATCCGCTACTTAACAGGGGCAAGTTTAATGGCTATTCGCCGTGCTAACGGAGAAGAAATAGATTATCCCAGTGCTCAAACTAAATTAGAAGAAGGCGATCGCTTGTTGGTAGTGGGAGCATCTCAGGAAATAGCAGCTTTAGAAGACTTGGCTCAGGGAAAAGTGGCTGTTCCGGGAACAAATAACGCTTGTCAGTGGGTTACAGTTCATCCTGATTCTTCTGTTCTAAGTATGACTATTGTAGATTTAGGTCTTCACCAAGAATCTGAAGTACAAGTGCAAGGGATACGGCGAGATGGTAAGTTTATTCCCAGTCCTGATCACAAGACAGATTTCCGAGTTGGTGACCAAGTGCTGTTATGCGGTAAAGTGCTGAGTTTAAATCAAGTACAACCATTGTTTACTAACAGCAAAAAACTAATCACGAAATTTTATTGAGAACTGAGTCATGAGGATGTTTGATTATTTGGGCTGTAAGTACGCCATCGCCTGTTTCCAAATAGTGATTTCCTGATTTTCCTCCTTTACAATACAAACACAGTGGTGATCTTGCCAGCAAGCTCCACCTGGGAGCAAATCACCGGTTAGCAGTTTCCACTCTACTACTGTTTTTTCTCTAATCAGTTTTTGTACTTGCCCAATGGTAGGTAATAAGCCATCAAATTTGGTTATAGTCATTTTTCGTAATGATGGAAGAATTAAGAAACTGCATAATTTTAGATTTTGGATTTTGGATTGAAGTACAACCTAAAATTGCAAATCCAAATTTTAAAATAGATTGACTGGGGACTCGGAATGAGGTTTCCTCATACCCCATACTCAACGCTCTAATCATTCGTAATTCATCATCGGAACAATGGCAATTGAATTTACTAAGTATCATGGTTTGGGGAACGACTTTATTTTAGTTGACAATCGCTCGTCATCATCACCCATATTGACTCCAGAGCAAGGAGTTCAGTTGTGCGATCGCCATTTTGGTATCGGTGCTGATGGTGTAATTTTTGCCCTACCTGGAGAAAATGGTGCTGACTATACTATGCGGATTTTTAATTCCGATGGTTCAGAACCGGAAATGTGTGGTAATGGTATTCGCTGTTTAGCAAGATTTTTGGCAGATTTAGAAGGCGAATCCAGAAACCAAGACTCATATCGCATTCATACTTTAGCAGGTGCAATTACACCTCAACTCATGGCTGATGGTCAAGTGAAGGTGGATATGGGTATACCAAGATTGCTAGCTGGGGAAATTCCCACAACCTTGGTTGCTGCTCAGACAAAAGTGATTAATCAACCCTTAGAAGTAGCAGGTAAAACTTGGGAAGTTACCTGTGTCAGCATGGGCAACCCCCACTGTATCACCTTTGTGGAAAATGTCGCCGCCATTAATTTAGAAAATGTCGGCACACAATTTGAACATCACCCATCCTTTCCCCAACGCACAAACACAGAATTTATTCAAGTCGTCAGTGGCGACTATTTGAAGATGCGGGTATGGGAACGTGGCGCAGGTATTACATTAGCTTGTGGTACAGGTGCTTGTGCTTCCTTAGTCGCTGGGGTCTTAACTGGACAATGCGATCGCACAGCCACAGTAGAATTACCTGGAGGTTGTTTGCAAATTGAATGGTCAGAAATCGACCAACGAATTTACATGACAGGCCCAGCTCAACGGGTATTTACAGGTCAAGTTTAACAGCTTATAGTGAGGGTTCTCAGCCCTCATGGTCATATTAGTACCTTAATGCCATGGACTGACTTTGATATGATTGAGCATCGACAGATATATTTTTGAAACCATGCCTCAATCTGTGGGATTATTCCTCACTCTAGTGGTCTTCAGTACATGTTTACTTGTATCCCAGCCAACTTGGGCGCGAGATTGGCAACCAGTTCGTGGTGGTGTTTTGTTTGGTATCAGTGGTATGGCTTTAGTAGAACAGCAAAGTCATACTCTAAATTTTTTGATCGTTCATGATAACAAACAAAGTAACCAAGGTCGTCTAGCTATAATTAGTATTCATAATTACGAGCAAGCCCAGTATTTACCAGTAGAATGGACAACTCATACACCATTACCTGTTGACCTAGAAGCCATCACAGCTGTTCCGGGGAAAAACAATACTGATTTTATCGCTTTAACCAGTTTTGGCAAAGCTTATTATCTGCAATTAGATGCTGGCAAAAAAACTGTTGCAGCTATAGGACAATTTAACTTACCACCACTACCCAAAGGCAGTAACTTAGAAGCATTTGCTTTGCAAAATATAGATGATAAATTAGTTGCTATGTGGGCGCATCGAGGCGCAGGAGCGGAGCCTGCAATTGTTTATTGGGGAATTTTGGATTTAGTTAAATATCAAATTACTCTTGCAGGTTCAAGCTCATTGCAAGTACCATTTCCTTCTGAGAATGTGCGTCATATCTCCGATCTGAAAATAGACCCCACAGGAGTTGTGTATATCACCTCCGCCAGTGATGCTGGAGATGATGGGCCTTTCCAATCAGCTGTATATATCGCCGGTTCCTTGGGATTTAATAGTAACAAAATAATCTGGCGACAGAATTCTGAATTTATACCTCTCCACCGTTCTCATTACCGCAAAATTGAAGCAATAGAACTTGTTTCCGGGGCAAAGGGTGGTGTGGTTCTAGGTACAGATGATGAAAACTTGGGTTCCTATGTGTACATAATGGGGGAAAAGTGAATTAAAGATCAACAGTTAAAAACACATAATTGTCAATTCTAAATTTTCCCTCAATAGTTATTTTATCTACTGTAAGTAGATAAAGGTGGGCAAGATACCAAGCCCACAAAAATTGCTTTAACTATACGTTAAACCGGAATAACATTACATCGCCTTCTTGCACAATATATTCTTTACCTTCACTGCGAACTAAGCCTTTTTCCTTCGCCGCAGTCATGGAACCATGTGCCACCAAATCTTCATAAGCAATAGTTTCAGCGCGAATAAATCCCCGTTCAAAATCAGAGTGAATCACCCCAGCAGCTTGGGGTGCAGACATTCCAGCACTAATTGTCCAAGCCCGGGTTTCTTTGGAGCCAGAAGTAAAATATGTCCGCAAGCCCAAAAGAGCATAAGTAGCACGAATCAAAGATTTTAAACCACCTTCTTGTACACCTAAAGATGCCAAAAAATCAGCTTTATCTGTTTCTGGTAATTCCACCAATTCCGCTTCCACTTGCGCTGAAACAACGACAACTTGGGCATTTTCCCTAGCCGCAACTTGTCGGACTTGTTCAACATATTCATTACCAGTTGCTAATTCATCTTCAGACACATTAGCAGCATAGATAATTGGTTTATTTGTCAGTAGTTCTAACCCCTGAATAATTTCCGCTTCTTCTTGAGTTAAACTCACCTGACGGACAGATTTACCTTCATTTAAAGCAGCAGATAACTTTTCTAAAACCGTGATTTCAAATTGTGCATCTTTGCTGGTACGTGCTAGTTTGCGAGTACGTTCAACTCGCCGTTCAATTTGCGCCAAATCGGATAAACCCAATTCTAAATTAATGATTTCAATATCTCGTACCGGGTCAATGGAACCCGCTACGTGGATAATGTCGTCATTTTCAAAGCAGCGCACCACATGGACAATTGCATCAACTTGGCGGATGTGGGACAAAAATTGATTACCTAGTCCCTCTCCTTGGCTTGCACCTTTAACCAAGCCAGCGATATCTACAAACTCAACACGTGCTGGTATAACTTGTGCAGAACTGGAAATTTTAGCCAGAACATTTAAGCGCTCGTCCGGTACTGAGACAACGCCCACATTCGGTTCAATCGTGCAGAAAGGAAAGTTAGCTGCTTCCGCCTTGGCGTTAGCAACCACAGCATTAAATAAAGTAGATTTTCCGACGTTGGGAAGTCCGACAATTCCGGCTCTTAGCATTTTCGATTTGAGATTTTGTGAAGTACAAAGTCAATTTAAACAGGTTCAGGTATGGTTTGGGGCACTTTACCAGAAAGGGTTTGAGGAATGGGCGCTGGTACTGGTTCTGGTGCTGGTTTGGGAATTGGTGGTTCCGGTACAGAGATAGCAGTGGGATAAATCACGTTAGCTCTAATTCCATTATTGGACTTTCCCAGGCTAGATGACAACTTTAATTGGTGACATCTGTCTGACTAACCATTTAGTGATAATTTACTACACATTAAGTTTATATACCCCAGGTTCTCGTTTGGGGGTGGAACGTGATGAGTATGTCAATCATCCCTTTTTCAAGGGGGGGTAAGAACGGATAAATATTACAGACAATTGGATCTAGGCGAGATCCACAAGAGCGGGGAGGATACTTACCCCACAAGATTTATAATCTTAACAACTATACTTCATTTACTTGTAAAGTGCTGTAACAGCATTAGTCAAGTATGATTTGTGATTTTTGAACTGCCTAAAAAGCCTTGCCTACTGGCATGGAGATGATTTTTTGATATGTAGAGAGAGCTTGAGCCACGCATTCATCCATGTTGTAATATTTATAATTCGCTAACCGTCCTACAAAATAAACCCCTACCATAGCGTCTGCCATGGTTTTGTATTTCTTATAAATTTCATTATTTTCAGGAAGTGGTACAGGGTAATAAGGGTCTCCTTCTACCTGGGGAAACTCATAAACAATGCTAGTTTTGTTGTGTTCCTGTCCAGTTAAATACTTAAATTCTGTCACACGACTGTACAGATGTTCATTGGGATACTTGATGACTGGCGCTGGTTGAAACACAGAGGTGTTATGTGTCCTGTGTTGAAATTTAATTGATCTGTAGGGTAATTTACCATAGCGATAATCGAAAAATTCATCAATCGCCCCTGTGTAAACCATTTCACGCCAAGGTATCACCTGCTCTATTTCCCGGTAATCGGTGTTTAGCATCACCTTAATCTTCGGATGATCTAACATCTTCTCGAACATCGGAGTAAAACCATGCAAAGGCATTGCTTGGTAAGTGTCAGTAAAATATCGGTTATCGCGGTTGATACGGGTAGAAACTTTGCAAATAAATGATTTATCCAATTCCAAAGGGTCGAGTCCCCATTGCTTGCGAATGTAACCTTGGAAGAATTTTTGATACAGTTCCTTACCAACTTTGCTGACTATCAGATCCTCTAAGGTGCAAATGTATTCTTTAGGTTCAGTAATGCATTTGAAAAACTCCTCCGCCTCAAATGAATTGAGGTTCATACCGTAGAGTTTGTTGATGGTATCCAGGTTAATGGGAATAGGGAACAGGTGTCCATCTACGCTAGTGAGGACGCGATGTTGGTAATATCGCCACTGAGTAAACTGTGAAAGGTATTCAAAAACTTGTTGGGAATTAGTGTGAAAGATGTGGGGGCCGTATTTGTGTATGAGAATGCCATGATGGTCATAATGATCGTAAGCATTGCCACCAATGTGATTACGCTTGTCCACAACTAACACTCTTTTGCCACACTGACTAGCGAGACGTTCGGCAATAACACTACCAGAAAATCCCGCACCGACAATTAAGTAGTCAAATAGCAAATCTGTAATCACAACTTTGTTTCGTGCTTTGTAACCCAGCATTGCTTTATGGTGACTATTTGTGCCTTCCTGATGGCGAGTGGCAATGGCAAAGTCTATCAGCTTCATTATTGTCATCCAAGTGCGATTGCAATCGCCGCTACTAGGAAACGCATAGATATTGGGGTGCTGATGTACCTGAATTGCTTGGCCACTTTGTTCACTAATAAACACCAAGTCTGCTAGAGAGAAAATTTTTCTCTCGTATTCTTGGAGTGCAGAAGGTATGCTTTTAATCGTGGGTAATTCATCCATGCAATCGTATATAATTGCCTGGGGTTGCAAGTTACTGGTAAAAGCGATTGCCTTTGATGTACAGTACCAGCAAATGTAATTCTCAATATTATTCTCTAGCAAAAAAGCATTGATTAATGTTTGTAAATCTGCATTTATATTCTCCTCACTCAGCCCTTTTGACAGAGATGGAATTACAACCACTAACCCACTCTTATCTTGGCTAATATCTAACCGCCCTATCAGTTGATTAGTAAATATTACCTCTTCGATAAAAAATACTCGCCTTTGTGAAGTACAACGACTTAAAATGTGTTTTAGTCTGGGGTGAACACAATTCCAACGCAAATTAGACAGGCAAACTATGTCTGGTGTTTCGGGTTTCAAGGTAGTAAAATTACTATCAATTTCCATATTTTCTTGAGATACTTGGTATGTTTTGAACGTAACTTTACACAAAGTTAAAGGCAAGATTTACGTTGAAATTTGCTCATTTATACCTCAGTGGCGATTGCGCCCAGGGCAGTGTCGGAGGCAATCGCTTGCAACAGGTAATTTCGCAGTTATAATTGGGGACTTTGGCAATATATCTGCCACATCTGTTTGATAGTTTTGACAACTACCTTTTTCTATAAAAAATCTGGCCTGTACTTTTGCCAATAATAAAAATTGCATTCATAGTCATAATTAATCAAATGCCAAAGTTCGCAATCAGGGCAATCATACCAAATAATTGAACTCGGATTAACAGCAATAATCCAACCAGCTTTTTTAACTCGCAAGCACAAATCAATATCACCAGAGTGAAGAAAATAATCTTTTAACACTCCAACGTGATTGACAATTTTATGGCGTAATAGTAGTGATTTATTTCCGCAACTATCTACCTGAATATAAGGCTTACTTTTGAGTATTCCCTCACTTACGACATTCTTCTGGTTGCCAAATTTTATTTTTGATTCTGGTTTATAATTATTAATTAATCTACCAAATTCTTCAATAGTTTTAGGTTCTTGTATTTGATAAACCTGAGAACTCACCAAACCAACTTCATCATTTTCTTGTAAAGTTGTAATTAGTGTATTTAGAGCTAAAGGGTCTAGACGGACATCATCATTTAGGAGCCAAATGTAATCATATCTGAGTTTACTAACAAATCGTAAACCATAATAAAAACAGCCAGAATTACCTAAATATTTACCTGTTTGCAAAACCTGAATATGAGCAAAGTCAAACTTTTGTAAATGAGCTTGATTCAGAAACTCCCAAGTATTCCCTACAATATATATATGAATTTCTGTCTTATATAATTTCTGTTTGTAAATACCTTCTAACAGCACAAGCAGAGAATTTAATTTATGATGAGTGTGAACAATAACTGCAACCTTCATAATATGCTTTCGAGAAATGTTCGTTTGTACTTGCGATTGAGCTAAAAACCCTGAAAAGTAAGATTTCACTTTTGCAAATCCCCTAAACAACTATTTTAATTGTCGATAATTTTCAACCAAGTAATGAACTTTGAACATACATTTTCAAAATGCAGAATCAAAGTACACATAGCTCAAAAATGTAACTTGTTGATTTTTTTTGCTCGTCTGTCTAAGGAATGATTAATTTGACTATTTTGAGTCGCTATAGGTAAAATATGCTACATAAAAGCATGTTTTGACAGCAAGTTAAAAATAGGGAATTTGCTGTCAAATTGCTGATAAGACAAGCATTACAGCACTAAATATGACTGAGTTCATAAGTCAAATTGAATAAGTCTGAAAATATCGCAAATTAAAAACCAGTTTAATTCAGTACAGTTTCTAGCGTCGTGCAAAACGAATATTCCCGTGACAGGCTTGGTGCAAGTAATCCAGATGAGATACTGCCAAATATTTCCTCTGGATACTTGACTAGAAACCTTACCTCGTAGTCAAATACGATAAAAGAGGTGATACTGAGTGGTACATAAAGCTGTTCTTGATTCTTCATAAGACTCACTACACCCTGGCCTGCCTCTCTGGAAACCAGTATCGTCAAGTAATTGCCAAAGTTAATGAGTGACAGATCTGAACTCATCCGTGAGGATAGACGAAAGTGAGTCGGGATTCTTTGAATGGCAAATAGTAAAAATTATTTAATTTCAGTTCATGACAGCAACCCAATATCAAAATCAACTTCATCCAAAACCAACACAAATAAACTCTCCACCATATCTAGGGCTGGTTTGTGTGACTATATCCAAAGAAGTACGCTTCCGCAGCATAACACGCTCCCGCTATTTAAAACTGTCTTTGAAGGAACGTGAAAGTGTTTTAAGGGAATTGTATCAAGATAACTTACAGCGTTTAGATACAGCACTATCTTTTTGTCACAAAAACAATATTCGGCTGTATCGCATGACTTCAGCTTTATTTCCTATGAGTGACATGGAAGAGGGAATAGGTGCTAATATATTAGAGGAGATGAGGGGAGAATTAAGTAAAATTGGTGAAAAGTCTGAAGCATTAGCAATCAGAATGGTATTGCACCCGGACCAATTTGTGGTGCTGAGTTCTGATTCTGCTGAAGTGGTACAAACAAGCATCAAAATTTTAGCACGACACGCCTACATACTAGATTTGTTGGGGTTACCCCGTTCTCCTTGGTCGTTAATGAATATTCACGGTGGCAAATCTCAACGCTCTGAACAACTAGTAAGGGTAATCTCGGAATTACCACCAGAAATTAAAAATCGTTTAACTCTAGAAAATG
This sequence comes from Umezakia ovalisporum Ak1311, assembly GCF_029891685.1. Lineage (NCBI taxonomy): Bacteria > Bacillati > Cyanobacteriota > Cyanophyceae > Nostocales > Nodulariaceae > Umezakia > Umezakia ovalisporum. Next base: position 19,845 of record NZ_JANQDJ010000011.1, read on the forward strand.
ACGAATATGCCTACGGTTCTCCTGAAATTTTAGCTGTGTGTGAGCAGACCGGTATACCAATGGTGTTTGATGCTCATCACCAAGTTTGCTATGAAAATCTAGATAGCTACAATCACCCCAGCGTAGCATCTATGTTTTACGCTGCACAACAAACTTGGGCTAATCAAGGTTGGCAATTGGTTCATATTTCTAATGGTGAAACAGGGTTTAACCACAGAAAGCACAGTGATTTAATCACTGCTATGCCCCAAGTTTACTATCAAGCTCCTTGGATAGAAGTAGAGGCTAAATGCAAAGAAGAAGCGATCGCTCATTTGCGCTCTTGGTGGCTTATGAGAGAATAGTCTTATCAAAAACTTCTTTACCTTTTTACTAAAAAATACAAAAATATATGGCGATCGCGCAAAATTTAGTGCCAAAAGCAATGGCTATTGACTTTGGTACTAGCAACACTGTTATTGCTTGTTGGAACCCTAGCACTCAGCAGACTGAAACTTTAACCATACCTGGCTTATCAACCCAAACGCAGCCTAATCCTCCTCTTGTTCCTAGCTTGGTGTATATAGAAGAAGCGACACAAGGTTTATTTTTGATAGGACAAGAGGTGCGGGATAGAGGACTTGACTTAGAAGATGAAAAGAGATTCTTCCGCAACTTTAAACGAGGAATTGGTGCCGAAATTCAAGGGTTTTTACCGGAAATAGATGGAGAGGTTTTTACTTTTGAGCGGGTGGGAGAGGTATTCCTCAATAAAATAATTACCCAACTAGCACTAAGACAAAAAAATTTAGATTGTCTAATATTAACGGTTCCTGTGGACAGCTTTGAAGCCTATCGCCTCTGGTTGAGCAAAATTTGCCAAATTCTACCAGTAGACAAAATACAAATCCTAGATGAACCCACGGCTGCTGCTTTGGCTTATGGGTTGGCTGATAAGGAAATTCTCTTAGTTGTTGATTTTGGGGGTGGTACTCTGGATTTATCTTTAGTTCGCCTACATCAAAATGTGCAAGCTAAAAAGCCTCTAGGTTTTACCCTGAAGTGGGGTAATAAATCTTTGGCTGAAGAAGCTAGACAAAAACCTAAAACAGCTTGTGTTCTGGCTAAGGCGGGGCAAAATCTGGGAGGTTCTGATATTGATGCTTGGTTGGCTGATTATTTTGCTAAAACCCAAGACATAGCAGTAACTCCTTTAATTACGAGGTTAGCAGAACGAATTAAAATTCAGCTATCAACCCAAAACCAAGGTGCTGAAGTTTATTTTGATGATGAAAATTTTAGAACTTATCAATTAGAACTTAACTGTGAAACATTTGACAATATTCTCAATGAGCGGGGTTTTTTTGCTTGTCTGGATGAATGTATGACGAGTCTGCTACAGCAAGGGCGAAGACGGGGCGTGGATGTTGCTGACATTAATGCCGTTTTATTAGTAGGGGGGACGGCGCAATTACCTGGAGTGCAGAGATGGATTAAGGGGTATTTTGAGCCGGAAAAAATTCACTGTACAAATCCTTTTGAAGCTATCGCTCAAGGTGCGTTACAATTAGCCCAAGGGATGGAGGTTAATGATTTTCTCTATCATAGCTATGGTATCCGCTATTGGGATTATCGCAATGGCCGACACGGTTGGCATTCAATTATTAAGGCTGGACAGGTTTATCCCATGAGTGATAGTGTAGAGTTACTTCTGGGGGCATCTTCGCAGAATCAACCCAGTATTGAGCTGATTGTTGGTGAGTTGAGTACTTCCGCTAGCACTGAGGTTTACTTTGATGAGAATAACTTGGTTACTCGCTCTGTGCATTCTGGTGTGACTAGGGTTAAGCCTCTAAATGATAATTTGGGTGGGAGAATCATTGCTCGATTGAACCCTTTGGGATATCCCGGTAGCGATCGCGTTAGGGTTTCATTTCACGTGGATAAAGAACGTTTTTTACGAATCTCTGTCGAAGATTTGCTAACTAATGAGATTCTTTTGGAAAATCAACTAGTTGCTCAATTAGGTTAAATCAGCAATTTTCAAGATACCTTGGTTCCCGTTTAAAGTTGCTAATACTCCTACAGGTAAAGCTGCGTTATGGTTGCTATGACCAAAGGGTAGGTTGGAAACTATGGGAATTCCTAAATCACTTAGGCGGTCGTGGAGGACTTCTTCAACAGAGAAGCTAGGAACTTTTGGCGGAGCTTGGCAATTAGTAAAGTTTCCTAAAGCAATTCCACGAATTTTTGACATGGCTCCACTCAATCGCCACTGAGTTAGCATTCTGTCAATGCGGTATGGCGCTTCTGTTACATCCTCCCATGCTAGGATAACATTGTCTAAGGGTGGAATTATGGAAGTCCCCAAAAGATGAGTTGACACAGTAAGGTTACCCGGTAGTAATATTCCCGTTGCAACCCCACCCCCCCAACCAATTCCTTTAAGGGGAGGAATAGAGCGACCTTCCACCAAGTCGAACAGTCGCTGAATAGACCAATCATTTTCTGTGGCTAAGGTGGTCAGTACGGGAGCATGAATACTGGCTATGCCGGTGTTATAAAGACTCCACAATAAGGCTGTAATGTCAGAAAACCCAATGAGCCATTTTGGTAACGTTGATTTCAGATTCCAATTCCAATTTTCTAAGATGCGGGTGCTACCAAATCCTCCCCTGGTGCAGAGGATACCACGACAGTTTGGGTCTTGCCAAGCTGTGGCTAGTTGTTGGCGACGTATAAGGTCCTTTTCTGCTAAGTATCCCCAGTTGGTGGTTAATTCTGGAATAATCTCTATTTTATAACCACGCGATCGCCAAATTTCTAAACCTAGAGCTAGAGCTTCCGGTTCTTGTAATGCACCACTGGGGGCGATTACTTTTAATAGGTCACCGGGTTGCAAGAATGGTGGTAGTATCTTGGATGGCATAAATATTGTATTTGGGGGGCTAGGGTGCTGCAAATATGGGCTTATTACAATACGGGGCATTGCTAATGATAGAGTATTTTGCTTTTTGAGTGAAGGGTGTTTAATGAAGTTTTGGCAGAAAGGTTTGTTGTGGCTAGTCTTGGCAAATATGGGAACCTGTGCTCAGGTGTCTGTTGCTGCTGCAAGTTTCCGAGGTCGGCTAACGGTTGAGGTTGATGGGCTGAGAAATACGCAGGGACAAGTTTGTGTTAGTGTATTCTCTAGTAGTCAAGGTTTTCCCAATAACAGAAATCGGGTATTTAAAAGGCAGTGTAAGGTTGCTGAGAAATCATTGAGAGTGATTTTTGACAATTTGGAGGCTGGGAGCTACGCCGTTGCTGTTATGCATGACCAGAATAATGACGAAAGTCTGAATCGTAACCAGTTTGGTATGCCTATAGAAGGTTTTGGATTTTCTGGGAACCCGGAAGTTCGTACTAGTGCTCCTAAGTTTAAGGATGCTGCTTTTTTACTGGCGGGAGTAAATACGGTTATTCAAGTTAGGTTAAAGCATTTATAATTGATTTTCTTTTGGTAAAATCTGCTGATGGGGTATTGCTTGTATTCTGTTTATTTGGTTTAGGGCATATTTGGCTGTTTTTTGCACTTCAAGGTCGCTGTCTTCCAAGGACTTGGTTATTATCTGGGTTGTTTGAGTTATTATGTCATAAATGCGTGTGAGATCACGAATGGCGTTTTGTCTTACTTGTGGACTTTGGTCTTGCAATGAAATGACTAGGGCGCGGGTTATGGGTGTGAGGGCGCGATCGCTAATTTCCGATAAGGCTGCTAGGATTAAACTGCGTTGCTGAGAGTCTGCTTGAATCATTAAATCTAATAGCGGCTTAATTGCTTGTAGGTCGCTTTGCTGTCCTAGGCTCCAAATGGCTTTGCTTTGTTTGCGGTAGTCTCTACTGTGTAAATCACAAATAAGTTCGTTAACAATATCAATTTTGCTCAGAGCTAAGGTTTTTTCTGGGTTGATGAAATTGCTTTGCTTAGAGTTGGATAAATTTTCCAATTCTGGTAGGGTTTCCATTACTACGTTTTGGTGACTAGAGGTTTTAAGTTTCGTGGTTGTAGGTTTTTTCTGGAATTTGAGAGTAAATAGATTTAAATTGAACAAAAATCCACCAAAGCCTCCAACTCCTAGACCTAATAATAACCCCCAAGGAAATTGACTAATTTGAGTAACCTTGTCTTGTTGGTTAGACTGGGAAGAAGAAGATAAATTTTTATTTACCCAAGTTATTTGGGTTTTGAAGCTAGTAATACCACTATTTTTTGTAAAGTTTGGATTTTTTGAAACTTTTACAGCAGTTTGGGTGTAGTCTCCATATAATCTATCCATATCAGTATGATAGTATTTCAAGTTTTGTGGTTGAGTTTGGAAGAACTCTGACCGTACTTGAGGGCGAAGCTTCAGAATTTCAGTGCGTGTTGTGGGAAGCGCTGCTTGTATAGAATTTAGGTTGGGTGGTAGTTTATTTGGGTGATAAGGTAAAAGCAAGAGGCTAATAAAACAGGTAACCGGTCTGATTTTTGTCAAATTTGAAAAAGCGGCAGGGTTTTTCATGTTTTTTTAGATAAAACATTAAGGTTAGGTTCTAACATAACCCTGGAATGAATAAATGTTTATTACTAAAGTAATAAAAAAGACATTAGAGTTATTTATTTATAGAAGCTCATAAGATTGATGGTTGTTCCACAGTTACTTCATGATTTCGTGCTATGTTATGACGCTGGTTAATAAGATAAATGCTAGGTAAAATTAGTCCTACTCCTACCCACTGTAAAAAACTGAGGTTTTCAGAAAGGAAGATGTTGCCAAATAATAAGGCAAAGACGGGGGTAAGGAAGGTGAGGGAACTAAGATTTGTTAAGTTCCCTTTGGAAGCAAAATAAAAAAATAATCCGTAGGCGATGGCGCTCCCAAAAACCGTAGCATAACCTAAAGCTATCCATTCCCACCCAAGAAGATTTTCCCACTGCTGAGATTCTGTCACGTAAGAAGCCCCCCACAATGGCAATCCTCCTAAAATCATGTGCCATGCTGTAGCGGTTACAGGGTCTGCATATTTAGAGACAAATCGGATCATTACTGTTCCTATTGCCATAGAAAAAGCAGCTAAGAGCATCAACCATTCACCACTTGCAAATAAGTCTTGCCAATTGCCAATGGTTAGCACACTATCATGAAAAATCTGAAAAAACCACTCATCTGGCAAGCTAATTAAAGTGATACCCAAAACTCCTAGAAGTAAACCTAACCATCCCCATAAACCTATGTGTTCTTGAAAAAGCCACAGGCACAATAAAGCTACAATTAACGGTTGGGAGTCAATCATCACGGAGCCTAGTCCAGCTGTGGTTTTTTCTAGCCCTTCTGCCAAAAAGCTTTGAAATAGTGTAACGTCCATTAAAGCAAAACAAATAATCCACCACCATGCCAACCAACCCGTCGGTTGGGGTTTGCCCATAATTGCTGCTGTAATTAAAATTAATATACCCGCTGGAAGCGATCGCGTGCCCGCTAGAAATAGAGGTGCTGTGTGGGGTATGATTCCCTTCATAGCTACCATTGCCGTTCCCCAAAAAAAGAAAGGCGAGATTAAGGTTAAGGAAGTGAAGATAAGTTTGGCTTGCATAATTTCAGTTTTATAGGTTTTTTTTGATGTTTTTGTTTCATAAACATCAAAGTTACTCTACCTAATTTTACTGAATTACGCCTAATGTGAATTAGGAAAAAGGCGGGAGAAGTAAGAAGATGAAAGTTACCAGCTTTTCAAATCAGACTTCCCCCATGAATAGCATAGACCTAGGAACGTTAATTACAACAATCTTTGTACTGGTAGATGATTGG
>NZ_JANQDJ010000012.1:0-11849 GCF_029891685.1 Umezakia ovalisporum Ak1311
CGGTCTGAGGATGTCTTTGACAATCTTGGGAAATGAATTTATAATCATTATCAATTATTACATTTTAATACTTCGCCCAGAATTTACCATATTTTGGGCTATTTTTATCACCTCTTTCTTAACATTCAACACTTGTGCAATCAGGTTAGTATCTAAAATGTAGCTAGTGACGGTTGCCTCAGCGATAAATAAGCCACGGTTTAAAGTGCGATTATCATTTTCTAATGATGAGGGAAAACCAGAATTTTGTAGACTATTTTGAAAGGAAGAACGAAAGCTATTTCGTATTTGCCAACTTTCGCTAAAGCGATGCTCTAAATTAGAGCCTAATCGCCATACTTGGCGATTGTTTTTATCAATAGAAGGCTCATTCGTAAACCGATTTTTTGGTATCTTGCCGTTGGGGTTTGGTAAGATAGTACCCAGTGCTGGAATACCTCGGTCGTTACGTTGCCGTGTATCAAAATACTCTGCTTCTAAATTTAATGTTGTGTTTTGACCAATTTTCCAAGTTAAAGCAGGAGCAATAAAGTAACGTTGAATGTCAACAAAATCTACAAAGGTATTTGTACTAGAAGCAGAAGCATTGAAACGATACAATAGGGTTTTACTATCATTTAGAGGACTTGTGAAATCCACTGAACCACTATATGAACTGTAGTTACCAATTGATCCTTCTACTGAATAGAAGGGTGTTTCCAGAGGTTTTTTAGTAACAATATTGACGGTCCCCCCTGCTCCACCTTGACCAAAGAGAATCGATGCGGGACCCCTGAGAACTTCTATTTGCTCAATGTTGGCAATTCCAGAACCAGCAGTAATGTTAGTGTCATCTCTCAATCCATTACGAATGATATTACGATTGTCAAAGCCTCGAATCCTGAAACCATCAAATACATTCCGTTCTGAGGTGTTAGTAATTACACCAGCAGTATTTTTTAATGCGTCACTTAAGCGTTGTGCTTGCTGTTCTTGCAGGACTTGCTTCGGGACTACCTGAATTGCTTGAGGAATATCCCGGAGTGGAGTGTCCGTTTTTGTACCAGTGGAGGCATTAGTAATTCGGTAGGTGTCTTGCTGTCCTGTAACAACTAATTCAATAGGTGGTTCTGGTGGTGTTTCACTCGTTGGCTGTTCTGATGGCGGTGTTTCTGAGACAATAGGCGCAAACTCAAAAATCAGACCTTCACCACTATCAAATAACTGTGCTGTTGGTAAGCCTTTCTCACCCGTAACTTTTACCCTGACCGTATTAGCATCAGATTGAGTCACACTCACAGAAGTAATTCCTGCTGCGGAATTAGCAACACTAAAATCCCGACCTTCTGGTAGTGCTAAAAGAGCATTGGGAATATCTGCGACATAATTATTTTCTACACTTTTGTATACGGGTTGCAGTGCTTGTGGGTTGGCGTTTTCTAAAATCAGTTCAATACCTTTATCTGTGGTATTGACTTTAACACCTGTAATGTTGACAACAGATTGCTGTACTAATAGCAACTTTACCGCACTAGTGGAATTATGCGATTTATTCTCAGCTAAAGCTGGCTGTACAAGTAATGATGTTAGCGCCATCGCCATTGCTGCTGATGATATAATCTCCTTTAGTTGCTGATACCCCATACTCCTCACTCCACAAATATAAACTCAATATTGCTAATAATTAGCAATTATCTGTGGAAAGAGTTTATGTAATTTATACGGGCAAAGTCTATAGAGTAGACGGAGAGTTTTGAACCATAGCCGGAGAGTGTGAGCAAATTCTGACATCAACCGGGGCTACTCGCTGTTTATACAACCTTTCTTCCTAATCGACAATCTTGAGGCGTAATCCCAAATTTACGCTTAAATGCGGCGGCGAAGTGACTTTGATTAGCATAGCCAATGGTATTTACCACAGTTCTCACATTTTGCTTTTGTTCCTGTAGCAGTTTTCTCGCCACTTCTAGGCGATAGTCACGCAAATAGCCAAATACTGTAGTACCAAACACTTCACGAAAACCATACTTTAATTTGTTGTCATTAATACCAATTTGTTGCGCTAAATCCAGCAATGAGGGTGGATGTTCGTAATTTCTAATTACAATATCCCGTGCTTGATAAATTTTCTCAATATCGGCGGATTTAAGATTAATTAAGGGTTTTTTAGCTGACTCGGTGTCCATCAACTGGGCAAATTGCAAAGCCAATAATTCTAACACCTTGCCTTCGAGATACATTCGCTGTATTATCCCTTGATAAGGAACATTAATAATTTGCTGCAAGGCAGTGTGCATGGCCAGGGTAATTTTACCCAATGGACGATGAAACAGGGGTACAGAGTCACTTTCCAAAAAAGGGTGTAACTGTTTTGGTAAAGAGTCTATTCCATTAATGAAAGATTTGAGAAAATCTAAGTCTAAAGCAATTCTAATTAAATAAATGCGATGGACTGGAAAGTTTTGCTCAATTTCTTCAATATCTGGCAGATAAAATAAGTAGTTATTTCCCGCTATTTCTTGGTAATGGTCGTTAACTCCTGCAATACCAGGAGAAATTACTCCATGATTTCCCGAAAGATAAAATTTAGATATTAGTTCATAATATCCATAGTGATTAATTTGACAATTAACTTCCTGATAATAGGTTTCATCAAAAACTTCTAAATATAATCCTGGGCGAAGTTGATTTAGTCGATAGTAACCATTACTCAATTTGCTATCCCATGTTTTTATTTGGTCACAGGATTTACTATTCTCTAAAAACTCTAATTGCTGTGTGCTTTCCTGTTCAATTTCGGCGTATTCTTGTTCAGTAAATATTTTTATCATGTTTTGATAGCAATTTTTGCTGGTATCTTGCTAAAAATTATCAACTATGAAAAGTCACAAAGCCTAATTTACAATAATACTGGTGATAATTGCAATAGTAATTTTTACTATTAGTCTACAGCCTCAACTAAGACGTGGTTTTTCATGTAAGCTAAGACACTCAAAGCCAACAATACGACGGTTAGCCAATCACCCCAACGCACATATAAGGTCTGGGTTAACCGTCTGTAGATAATTTCAGTATGAGTTTCGTATGTGTTATATCCAGATATCCATAAAGTGTGGCCGTGAGGGTCTACAAAAGCTGAATATCCGGTATTAGTCGCTCGCACTGACCATCTATCGGTTTCAATGGCCCGCATCATATCCAAGGCGTGATGTTGAAATGGCATAGAGGGGCTATAGTGAGCATCGTTAGAAGAGCTGAGAATAAATTGTCCCCCCGCAGCAGCTTGACGGCGAAATATTTCCGGGAAAGCTGAGTCATAACAGATACCAACGATAGCCCGACCAAATGGAGTGTCAAATATCTGATTGGTTTTCCCTGGTACTTGGTGAGCATCCAGAGGTGATAAGCGCTGAATTATACTGCCTAAAATGCCTTCAAAGGGAATATACTCACCCAATGGGACTAATTTAGTTTTGTCGTAACGGCTGACTACTTCACCGTTACCAATGAAGGTAAATAAACTATTGGTATAACTGCGTCCCTGTTCTCCAAAAGCCCCTACCCAAGCAATTACTGCTTTTTCTCGTACTGCTTGAATTAAACTAGTGTTGGGTAGGTCGCGCTGGAAATAGGGTAAAGCGGCTTCTGGGGTGAGGACTGCATCTACGCCTTGGTCTACTAAAGTGTAATATCCACTGGTGTAACCTGCTAAAGCCCGCCGCAAACCTTGAGGAATGAGTTTTATTTCGTTGGGGATATTACCTTGGATAATTCCTACTTTTAATGCGGCTGCTGGTGGTTGGGCTAGGGGACGAGTGTATAAGTAAAAACCCAGTATGTGTAAGGTAATGAATAGTGATGTGGCTATGGCCAAGTGTTGCTTGACCACCTGACTATGGGTGGAGAAATTTCTACTTTGGTGGTTTATCCATGCTTCTGATATTAAACCATTGACTGCAACTATGGCGGCGGTGACGGTGTTCGCTCCGGAAATTTGACCGAGGTGTAAAATTACTAGGTTGTGCGGACTTTGTGTATAAGCTAGTGAACTCCACCACAAGGGACTGGCACTCCAAAGACTTTCTAATCCGCACCATATAGCTGTAGCAAATAAAACACGTTTCCAGCTTCTTTGCCCAGGAAAACGAGCCATAGCTGCGCCCCACAGGGTCACGAGTAATCCTCCATAAAGGCTGATAAATAACCAACAAAACAGGGTAATTATTAAACTTGGCAACCAAGGCACACCTAACCAATCCATGGGATGAATACCAGTAATCCAGGATAAAGCAACACCGTGATAGCCAATGCCCCAAGTCAGGGCAAGGAGGGGAGATTTACTTTTTTTTGATTGGGCATTAGTAACAATTAATACCCACACAGGGGCTATAGCAATCCATGCCAAAAACCATGCATTTACAGGGGCTACGGTTAGCCCCATGAATACACCACTGGTTAAGGAGATGGAATAAGGGAGTAAAGCTATGAGCATCTCCCTAGGTTTTTTACTCAGCTTCTTCGACATCTACGGCATCAGGAGGAACTATGGCTACACCGTTAATGGCATCATCTTCATCGAGACGCTGCACTCTTACGCCAGTTGCGGAGCGGGATTGTATGGAAATGGCGTTGACCGCTTGACGTATGATGATACCGCGATTTGTGACCATCATGATTTCATCATTATCATTATTAACAATGCGTAAGGTGGCTAATTTGTCTTGGCTTTTGCGGTTTTTGAATTTGGTAGCCATTAAACCCTGACCTGCACGGTTTTGGAGTCGGAATTGGGCAACTGGTACGCGCTTGCCATATCCGCCCATTGTAATGATTAACACCCAAGGTCCTGTACTGCCGTTACTGGGTAGTTCTAAGGATTCTTCCTGAGTTTCTATTTCTAAGGTTTCGTCTCCGATTTCTGCTTCATCTGTATTTAAGGTGTTGAGAATGGCGGCTGGAAGTATATCCATCCCTACTAGTTCATCTCCACCCTTCAGTTTCATGGCTCTTACTCCACGAGTCGCTCTACCTAAAGGACGCAACTGTTCGTGGGTACATCTAAAATGAATGGCCATACCTTGACGGGAACCAACTAGTATGCTGTCCTCCACTCTGGCACGTCGCACCCACCGGAGTTGGTCGCCTTCTTCTAAAGAAATGGCAATTAAGCCGTTGGCTCTGATGTTACTAAATGCTGATAGTTCGGTTTTCTTAATATTGCCACCTTTGGTGAGCATGACTAGATATTCTTGGTCGCTAAACTCGTCTACGGGGACAATAGAGGTAATTTTTTCTTCTTTAGGAATGGGAAGCATTTGCACAATGGGCGTACCGCGACTGGTACGGGAACCCACGGGAATTTGATAGGCTTTTAGGCAGTAAACGACACCGCGATCGCTAAAGAATAAAACACTGTCATGATCGCAGCAAGTTAAGAAATGCTCAATGGTATCATCATCTTTGACCTTGGCGGCAGCTTTACCTCTGGTGGCGCGGCTTTGGGCTTCAAAGGTGTTAACAGGCATTCGTTTGATGTAACCTTGCTCTGTAAGGAGAATGATGACTTTTTCATTGGCAATCAGGTCACGCTCATCTATTTCTCCTTCTACAGGTAAAATTACTGTGCGCCGGGGTGTAGCAAAGTTTTGTTTGATCTGGGTGATTTCGGTTTCAATGATTTCTAAAATTCTTTCTCGCCTTGCCAGAATATCTTGCAAATCGGCAATTTGCTTTTGTAAGTCTTCGTGTTCTTGACGAATTTTATCTGCTTCTAAAGCAGTTAAACGCCGCAGCTGCATTTGTAAAATCGCGTCTGCTTGCAGTTCTGAGAGTCCGTAAGTTGTAATTAACTCTGTTTTAGCTGTGGGTGCATCCGGTGCATGACGAATTAAAACAATAATTGCATCTAAATGGGATAAAGCAATTAATAAGCCTTGTAGGATATGGTCACGTGCTTCGGCTTTTCCGAGTTCGTAACGAGTACGCCTGGTAATTGCTTCCACACGGAAATCTAGGAATACTTCTAAGAATTTTTTGAGGGTGAGAATTTCCGGTTTACCATTGACCAAGGCGAGCATATTCGCCCCAAAGTTGCTTTGTAGTGGCGTTTGCTTGTAGAGGTTGTTGAGCACTACCCGGGGGTAAGCATCCCGCTTGAGTTCAATCACAATTCTCATCCCGTCGCGATCGCTTTCGTCCCGGATATCTGCAATTCCCTCTAGACGCTTCTCGTTCACCATGTCGGCGATTTTTTCAATCAATCCTGCTTTGTTAGTTTGGTAGGGTAACTCAGTAATAATGATTGCTTCTCTACTTGGCCGACCTCGTTGTTCGATGGTTTCAATGTTGGCGACTCCACGCATGGTAATGGAACCGCGTCCAGTGGTGTAGGCTTCGCGAATGGCAGATGTTCCCAAAATCTGTGCTCCTGTGGGAAAGTCTGGCCCCTGAATATGGTCTATTAACTCCAGATCGCTGATTTCTGGGTTGTGAATCAGCGCCACTAAACCATCTATTAATTCTCCTAGGTTATGGGGAGGAATATTAGTTGCCATTCCTACGGCAATACCCGAGGAACCATTCAACAGCAATTGGGGGATGCGTGATGGCAATACTGTGGGTTCTTGTTGGGAACCGTCGAAGTTATCAATAAAATCTACGGTTTCTGATTCAATATCTTGCAGTAGCGACAAACTGGTTAAAGCTTGCAAACGACACTCTGTGTATCGCATTGCCGCCGGGGGATCGTTGTCTATTGAACCAAAGTTGCCATGTCCGTTAATGAGGGGCGATCGCATGGAAAAGTCCTGTGCCATCCGCACCAAAGCATCATACACTGCTGTGTCGCCGTGGGGGTGATATTTACCCAACACTTCCCCGACTACACGGGCGCATTTCCGAAACGGGCGATCATGAGTTAGCCCCAGCTCGTGCATTGCGTAGAGGATGCGACGATGCACAGGTTTCAGACCATCCCTAGCATCTGGCAGCGCCCGACCCACAATCACACTCATGGCGTATTCCAGATAAGACTGGGACATTTCATTCCGCAAGTCTGTTGGGATAATCCTCTCCTGTGAGGTTGTCATAACCTAAAAAACTCCAAAAAATGTAGATTTTAGCCCTTAAGCTGAACCAATAATTGCCAAATTATTCTGAATTAATCTTGAATAATTGCCATATTTTGTCACCATTCTAACATATAGACTGGTATTTTGCCGAGGAACTAACTAGCTACAAGATTTGATGTAAAAATTTTCATGACTGGGTTTTATGGATAAAGTTTTTGTCAATTTTTTGTGAATTTTTTTCAAAAATAATTTAATAAATTCTTGTTTAATATTTATTAATTAAATTCTCGACATAAATCTGTTTATCGCTGCTATATTGGTCAGTAAATCTTAATTAAATTACTAAAAATATGATTTTTACTCATATAAAATCATACCAATTATATGTGAGTAAGTTTGCTTGATACCCCTATAGTAATTAATGCTACTTGCTGACAAAAAACCCTTGATTATAGGCTCATGAAGTTGATGAATTTACAAGTAATCAAATTCTCAAAAATATCTCTATCAGGGTTCGGCAAAAGGCATATTTTCATCCTACTGTTGAACAATGCCTCGAAATGGCTATTTAAGTCTGAAGATAGTTTACCCCTGGCCATAACATCTCTTAAGCTGAGGACTAGCAGTTACAGTAAATTTCCATGAATCGGGAAAACAATCATTCAAAAGATCCTGGATCTCAACTTAGTCCAGAGACCCTGGACATGATTAAACATCCTCCCAAAATGGATGATGTGATCCGAGGACAATCCCCACCTGAACCTGGGGGGAATCAAGCTTTAGTACCAGAGATGCTGGAGCAACCAATTGTTGAAAGGCTTGATAATGATTAACAAATGCCGTAAGTTTTTGTCCCTGGAACTCAAGATAAAATGACTTAGTGTTTTGCTACCAAAATTTTTCGCCTTATGCTACCAGTCATCTATTCCCAGGAGTTTCTAGAGCACAAAACCGGAAGATACCATCCTGAAAAACCAGAACGGTTGACGGCCATTGTTAATGCGCTCAAGCAAGCAGCCTTTGCAGAAAAAATCACTTGGCAATCCCCTACCTCCGCATCACACCAGCCATCCCTCATGTCTGTACTCCTGAAAGCACATGATCCCGCCTACATCAACAAAGTTAAGGAAATTGCTACCACTGGTGGCGGTTATTTAGATGGTGATACACCCATTTCTCCCCGGAGTTATGATGTGGCGTTGTTAGCAGTTAGTGCTTGGTTGGATGGAGTTAATGCAGTGCTGACATCGGCGAACCCGGCCTTTGTGTTAGCACGTCCTCCAGGACATCATGCTGAAAGTGGTGCTGGTATGGGCTTTTGCTTATTTTCTCATGCAGCCATCGCGGCTTTATATGCGTTAGAACAACCGGGAGTTAACAAAGTCGCCATTCTAGACTGGGATGTACATCATGGCAACGGTACTCAGTCCATCGTAGAAACTTATGCTCAAATTGCCTACTGTTCTTTACATCAGTATCCCTGCTATCCCGGTAGTGGGAAAGCTTCTGAACAAGGATTTTATGATAATGTCTTAAATTTACCTGTAGCTGCTGGTAGTGATATTACTGTGTATCAGCCATTAATAGAAAACAAGGTCATACCCTTTTTAGCTAAGTTTAAGGCGGATTTGCTAATTGTTAGCGCTGGTTATGATGCCAATCAGTCAGACCCTTTGGCCAGTATTAATTTAAAACCAGAAGATTATGGCTTATTTACTGATTCTTGTTTGGGATTAACCCGCAAAATTCTTTTTGGTTTGGAAGGAGGTTATGACTTTACATCACTTTCCCAATCTGTATTAGCTACTATTGAACGCTGCTTTATTTAGGCAGCAGCTATGGCTAAAATCGGCTGATTTGTCCCAATAACCACTAAAATTTGTCATTTAAGTCCAAAAACAAAGTATTTACTTTCTACAACCTCAGTAGAGATGTATAATGCCATGTCTCTAGATTCTTCTCAGAGATGAATAATTGATGGTTAATTACAGCATTTACTTAATTCTTAATTCGTACAATTATACGTTAAAAACTATTCAGTATTGTATATGACAAAAAGCTAATAAAGTTTATCTAATTTTCAGAAAAAAAATTGCAAGTGCTGTTATGAATGAGCTAAAGTTTTGTTAAGATTCTAATGCAAGTAGTTTTTTCGCCGGGATTCTGAAGTCAGTACCTGGAAAAATAAACACATTAGCAGCACAGAGTTCAACAGGTGAAGCAATGACCACCTATATGTTTTTTGAAGATGCCCTTCGGATGTTTGCCAACGCCTATTTACTATCAGCAATCATGCTAATAGCAGCTTCTGGTATTGGTTTAGCAGTGATAGAAACGATTGAAAAAACAGGAGAACGTTAAATTAGACCTGGGTGGAATGCTTCTTGTCAACAGATATTGGGTGAAAGTGTTCCCTTTGACATATTCCCCACCCCAGAGGTGTGGGGATTCTGGGGTCAAACACCAACCGCTGGAATTGTCAAATGGATTCAATATTCGTGGTAAAACTTAATCTAACTCTCTGCGACCTTCCAAGGCTCTTGCCAGTGTTATTTCATCGGCATATTCCAAATCACCACCCACAGGTAGACCAAAGGCAATACGTGTCACCATGGTAAATGGTTTAAGTAGCTGACCAATATATAGGGTTGTTGTCTCCCCTTCTATACTTGGACTAATTGCCATAATCACTTCTTGAATTTTGTCTTGACTCACCCTTCGCACCAAAGCTTGAATAGTTAGTTGTTCCGGGCCAATACCATCCATTGGGGAAATCACCCCGCCCAAAACATGATACTTGCCTTTATATTCACGGGTTTTTTCTAACGCAATCACATCACGAGAATCCGCTACCACACAAATACAAGTATTATCACGGTGGGGATGACGACAAATTTCACAAATAGGATCGGCAGATAGGTGAAAGCAGACAGAACACAAGCCTATCTGCTTTTTGGCATCAATTAAGGCTTGGGCTAAGGCTTCTACTTCTGTTTCTGGGCGTTTCAAGATATGCAAAGCCAGTCGTTGAGCTGATTTAGGACCAACTCCTGGTAGCCGTTGCAATTGCTCGATTAATCGTGCTAAAGGACGTGGGTAAACCGTAGTCTTATCTCCAGAATCTTTTCATCATTAACTATGATGACATTTTTCCAGGTGTCAATTTGTCAGAGCATTATAAACATTTAGACGACCATTAGTTACAGTCTTTCTGTTCAGGGAAGACGTAAAAACCGCACTATTTAAAATGGCACTTCTCATCTGGGATGCAGTGGCTTGGGGATGGGCTGCACTATAAAGAGCCACTCCGCCAGTGACATGGGGCGCAGCCATTGATGTCCCATTATAATAGGCGTATCCACCCGGCACTGTTGACAGGATACTAGAACCCGGACCGCCGATATGTACGGTTTTAGCACCGTAGTTAGAAAAGTTCGATAAGACACCAGTGCTAGTGATGGAAGCTACTGCAATCACTGAGTTATAACTGGCTGCTAACTCCGTTCTTGTCCCTTTGCTGGTGTCGTAATTAGATGGGTAATTAGCTTTTTTATCGTTGTTGTTACTTGAGTTACCAGCAGCAGCTACAAAGAGAATATCTGCCTTGGCAGCCCGAATAATGGCATCGTGGAGTGCTTGGGAATACCCGCCACCTCCCCAGGAGTTATTAGTGGCGACAATATTCAGTCCCTGACGAGTTTTTAAGTCGGTAATGTAGTTAATAGCCTTGATGGCGTTAGCCAATGTACCACCATTAGGTCCCAAAAATTTGGCTGTAATAAATTTGACGTTCCAAGTAACCCCGGCTACACCTAAGCCGTTACCACCTTTAGCCCCAATCGTTCCAGCTACATGAGTGCCATGGGCATCTTCATTACCATCATAAACAGTGTTATTGTTACCATTAAAGTCCCAGCCGTTGATGTCATCAACATAGCCATTACCATCATCGTCAATATTATTGATGGGGTCATTGGCATTCGTCCAGACATTATCAATTAACTCTGAGTGTCCTATTTGTACCCCCGTATCAATCACCCCCACATATACAGTATCACTGCCCGTATATCCACTTGCCCAAGCCTGGCCAGCTTGACTACCAAATTGATTAGGAGGATTTGTTACACTGCCATACATTCCCCAGAGGTTCCCATTAGTATAGAAAGGGTCGTTTGATGTGGCGTAGTGCTGATAGATCAAGTTTGGTTCCGCAAACTCTACGGATGGATCTTTTTGGATTTCTGCGATCGCCGCTTCGGGGGGTAGATTAGGTCTGGGTACATAGTCAACTAAAACCAAATCTCCTTTTGGAGATTTTCCATGAGCTGCAACCACTATTTCTAAGGCTCGCCCATTAATACGTTCATAAGCACGTCCCCGTCCTTGCTCACTAGTATCTTTTTTGAACTGTACTAATAGTTCTCCAGGAACTGATTCTACTTCATTAATTCTCTCAGGGCTGTTTCCAGGAATCTGAGCTAGTGAAGGCAAGAGAGTAAATGCACCAATACTGAGTGTAAAGATGAGTAAAAATGTGATTAATCTTTTCCTCATAGGATCTTGCCTGAAAAAATACTTAATTAATAGTCAGAACACTGATTGTACTTTACTTAAGTAAATCTACGAAAAAAAATAATTATTTGTAATCTGTGAAAAACAAAAAAACGCCCCCCATTCCTGAGAGGCGCTTTTTGTTTCAGTCTTATTTAACTGAGCTTAGAAATTAAGCCTTGAAATTAACCGTTGATTGCAGGAGCAGTCAAAGCAACAGGAGCAACTTCACCAGCAGCCAAGTCTAAG
>NZ_JANQDJ010000013.1:0-13681 GCF_029891685.1 Umezakia ovalisporum Ak1311
TAATGAGCCGGGACATAAATAATGAATGGTGCGCGAGGGATTTTCCTATGGGCTATCCCCCACCCTAGGCCAACGTGCATTGGTTGGTAAGCCCTCTCTTAGAGAGTGTATTTCTTAGTGAATGTTAGCAAACAAGTATCGGTCAAGTACTAGACTCTCGATGTTTAAAGATGTTTAAATTTTCATAGGTTACCGAATCCTGAGATTGGATGAGAAAGATGAGAATTTTAGCAATAGTTTAGTTTAAAGCTATATCACAGATGTGAATATCTGACTATATGTTTGTTATTTAAGGCCTATACATTAACGCCGTTATGGCGGTACAGGGTTTTAAACCGCATTTTCTGATAACATGAGATGGGATGTTATTGAATCAACAATAAGGTTGTAGATTTCATCAGCCCTGCTTTTTTAAGTTAGTTAACTAATATACCATCACATACTAGTATCTGGTTACAAAAATCACTCTTTGGGAGCATGAAATAGAAGGCCAAAGCCGTTAAAATTAGTTATTGCAATACTTCCTCTGACCCAGTAAGTTAAGGCTAAATGGCAGATAAAATTAAAATGACTTCATTACTTCCTCGAAACATCAGCGTTGTCATCCGCCCAGCCCAATACCGGGATCTGGATTGGATAGAACAAATAACTCAAGACTCATTGGCCAGCCTTACTCCCAAAGAGGCTCAGTCTGCTGTGAGCCAGATGCAATGGTTACGCCGTTGGTATGGATTCCTCAAATTTTTAAGTTGGTTTCCTAACCCTCTACAGTATCGTTTCTGTGCCTACGTAGCAGAACAGGGACGATCGCTATTAGGGATGATTCAAGTGTCACCTTTCAACCGTACACGCAGTACATGGCGAATTGATCGCATCATGTTGGTGAAGTCCCTGGAGAAGCAAGGAATCGGCTCCCAACTTTTGCGCCATTGCTTTGAGTCGATTTTGGAAGCTCGAACCTGGGTATTAGAAGTTAATGTTAATGATAAAGACGCCCTAGCACTATATCGGCAAAATGGATTTCAGCGTTTGGCAGAAATGACCTACTGGGAAATTGAACCTAAATTGCTCGCTGAATTAGCCCAAGCAGAGCCTGATTTGCCCAATCTTTTGCCTGTCAGTAACGCCGATGCTCAGTTACTCTATCAGTTGGATACAGCATCAATGCCTCCTTTAGTACGTCAGGTGTTTGACCGTAACACAAGGGACTTTAAAACTAGTTTGTTTGGCGCTTTAACTGATGCTGTTAAGCAGTGGGTAACCAAAATTGAAGTAGTCAGTGGCTACGTGTTTGAACCCCAGCGCAAAGCAGCCATTGGTTATTTTCAAGTACAACTTGACCGTAAAGGTAAAATTCCTCATGTTGCTACGCTGACAGTCCACCCCGCCTATACGTGGTTGTACCCAGAGTTGCTTTCCCAATTAGCTCGCATTGCCCAAGACTTCCCCCAGCAAGGTTTACAACTAGCATCGTCTGACTACCAGCCAGAGCGAGAAGAGTATTTAGAGCGCATTGGGGCAGAACGTGTAGAACATACCCTGGTTATGTCTCGTTCAGTTTGGCATAAGTTGCGAGAGTCGAAATTTGTCTCCCTAGACGGAATTCAATGGACTGGAGTGTTGCAAGGTTTGCAACCTGCTCGTAAGCCGATACCAGGTGGAATGTCATGGGCAAGACCAAGAAAGCAAACAGCTTCAGATAGACCAGCGCTAACTAAATCAGAACCCATAACCTTTAAGTGCGAAAATCTTAGTATAGAACCATTGCCCATTCCTGAGTCAACAGATACAAGACAGGAGAATTAATTTGACACCCCAAGACCAACCACAACTGTTTATTTCCGCATTGGGATTAGATTTCGGTCGCAAGCGAATTGGTGTAGCGGGGTGCGATGGTACGGGTTTGATTGCTACAGGAATCACAACTATTGAGCGTACATCTTTTGATCGAGATGTCCAAGAAATCCGCAACATAGTACATGAGCGTCAGGTGCAAGTTCTGGTAATTGGTTTACCTTACTCCATGGATGGGACTTTAGGATTCCAGGCTCGTCAAGTACAGAAATTTGCCAAAAAACTGGGAAAAGCACTGCAATTGCCGGTGGAATATGTGGATGAGCGGTTAACTTCTTTTCAAGCAGAGCAACTGTTAATAGCTGAAAACCGCTCCCCATCACGCCATAAGGGTTTAATTGACCGTAAGGCAGCATCTTTAATTTTGCAACAATGGCTGGACATCAGGCGAGGCAATTTCCATAGATCGGTGCTAGCCTGAGAGTATTGATACCTTTTTACATGATATTCTGAAAACTAATCACCAAAACTAATATCGATTTCTGACACTACTCTTTTGACTTAACTCGTCATTAAACAGTAAAGAAATTTGTATATCTACTGGTATTTATAAATTTTCACATTTCGGCTATGTTTTCCTCTCCATTCCCTGAAGAAAATGATCATGCTCATGCAGGCACCATCACTCTGACCGATGACACAGGGCGCACCCTGGAATGTTATGTTGAACATTCACTCTCGGTAGATGGACAAGAATATGTTCTACTGCTCCCTGTGGACTCACCTATAGAAATTTTTGCTTGGCAAGGTGACGACGAGGAACAAGAAGCCATTTTGGTAGATGATGATACTGTCATTGACGAAATTTTTAGCACCGCTCAAGCTGTTTTAGCTGAACAAAATCTCATACTCAAACATACTGCCTATGCTCTGACAGTGGCGGGTGATTTGCCAGCAGTGGAAGAATCAGAAATTTTCACCTTGGAAATTGAAGATGAAAAACCAGATTTGGAGCCAGAACAATTGCAGCTACTTGCTAGCTTCTATGAGGAAAAACAAGAATACGCAATTTATACACCACTTGATCCTCTGCTGTTTTTTGCACGGATTTCAACCACAGGTCAACCTAAATTACTTTCTCCAGAGGAGTTTAAAAAAGTGCAACCACTCCTAGAAGAACATCTTTTTAACGAAGTGGAATAAATGCAAAATTCAAATTAAATTTTTAATCGAGAATTTTAAAATCAAGCATCCATAGCAGTCCCAATTGATATTAAATTCCCCTGGCTTTTAGTTCAGGGAGAAGTCACTATTTATTTAGGACTGCTATATAATTTCTATTTATCAGTCTTTATATTTGACTATGATTTGGAACAAGCTGTTACAGCCTGACTTGATTTTAGAAGGTTCTGTACTAAACCTGACACCCGAAATTATTCAACAATACGGGCTGAAGGGGTTAGTATTGGATGTGGATGAAACCCTAGTGCCTCTTACGGTGGGGGTAGCCTCGGTAGAACTGCAACAGTGGGTAGAACAAATACGTAGTTCTACAGAATTGTGCCTTGTAAGTAATAATCTCAGTGAAGCCCGCATTGGTGGGATCGCGCGATCGCTCAACTTGCCATATTATCTGGGTGCGGCCAAGCCATCACGACGTAAAATTAGAGCGGCACTAACAGCTATGAATCTACCAGTACACCAAGTAGGAATGGTGGGCGATCGCTTGTTCACTGATGTAATAGCAGGTAATCGTCTCGGAATGTTTACTATTTTAGTAGATCCAATCGTTCATCCTGATGTAGCCCTGGGTTCTCATCCCATCCGCAATTTTGAAGTTTGGATTTCAGAAATTTTAGGGGCTACCATTACTGCTAAAGAAACAAAAATTCACAAAACTTGAAAAATCACTAAGAAAGTAAATCTAAAGAAATACTTAAAAAATGCACCTAAAATTTAAAAATCGGGCAATATATAAATTAATAATATGGGGTCAGTCAAATAAAGACCCTAGTTCATAATAGAGAAGAATAAAGTCGTAGAGCGTCGGCCCTCACATATAGAGGAATCGGCGCTTTACAAATTTCAGCGAAAATCACGAATGACTAAGACAATTGTTGTCAAAATTGGCACTTCTAGCCTCACCCAACCAGAAACCGGACAGCTAGCGCTTTCCACCATTGCCAACTTAGCAGAAACACTTTGCCATTTAAGACAACAAGGTCATCGGGTGATCTTAGTTTCCTCTGGTGCGGTGGGAGTAGGTTGTGCTAGGTTGGGCTTAACAGAACGTCCTAAAGCCATCGCTCTTAAACAGGCAGTAGCAGCAGTGGGGCAAGGACGGTTAATGCGGATATATGATGATTTATTTAATACATTACATCAACCAATTGCTCAAGTGTTGCTGACCCGCAGCGACTTGGTACAGCGCCAGGGCTACCTCAACGTTTACAACACCTTTCAGGAATTACTAGGACTGGGAGTAATTCCTGTGGTCAACGAAAATGATACGGTGGCGGTGGAAGAACTGAAATTTGGGGATAATGACACCCTTTCTGCATTGGTTGCTAGTTTAGTGGAAGCACATTGGTTATTTATACTCACCGATGTAGACAAGTTATATTCAGCCGATCCCCGTTGTGTACCTGATGCTCGTCCTATATCTTTGGTTACTAATCTCAAAGAATTGGCAGAATTACAAGTGCAAACTGGCTCCCAAGGCTCCCAATGGGGTACCGGTGGAATGTTAACTAAAATTTCTGCCGCGAGAATTGCTGTTGCGGCGGGGGTTCGTACAGTGATTACTCAAGGCAGATTTCCTGACAACATCGAGAAAATTTTACAAGGACAACCTCTAGGTACTCACTTTCAACCACAGCCAGAACCAACTTCTGCCCGTAAACGTTGGATAGCTTATGGTCTAGTACCTGCGGGAAAACTATACTTGGATACGGGCGCGATTACAGCCATCCTCCAGGGAGGAAAATCATTATTGGCAGCTGGTATTAAATCAGTGGTAGGAGAGTTTGATGCTCAAGAAGCTGTCCAGTTGTGCGACCACCAAGGTAACGAAATTGCCAGAGGAATTGTTAACTACAGTAGCGAGGAACTACAAAAAATTCGCGGTTGTCATTCCAAGGAAATTTTCACCATATTGGGCTATGTAGGTGCAGAAACTGTTGTTCATCGCGATAATTTAGTTCTGACTTAGCCATTAAATCTCTGTGGATGCTATCATGGCTATTGGTATGTAATAGACTCTTGGGCTAAATGTCGGCAATGAGTAACTAAAAGCTGATTTGTAGTCCCGGTCTACACCTACCCTAATTGAATAGATACTTGGAGAGGTGTCCGAGTGGTTGATGGTGACGCACTCGAAATGCGTTTTGGGGAAACTCAACGGGGGTTCGAATCCCCCCCTCTCCGTTGTTATTTTTACTTATGTTTTTTCGGATTTCAAGTTTATTTAGGAAAATTAGTTTTCTGGAATACATTATTCATACCTAAAATACGGGTATTTGAGTTAAACTAAAGCCATTGTGTGAGGGGTAAACAATGGCGAATCAAAGGGTAGTGCAATTACTGTCACTTAGTTTTATTAGTAGCTGTTTGTGTTTCAGTGTTGGTATCGGACTATTCATTCCCTTTGGAAAAGTACCAGTTTTAGAAGCAAACAAGACAGTCACTGAACCTGAGTTATATCTCTTTTCTGAATCAGAACCTACCCCACCCTTAAATACTGTTCGCATCAAAGCCGTTGGGGATATTATACCTGGAACTAATTTCCCAGATTATAGATTGCCCCAGTTTCAAGATACATTGTTACCAATGTCTGTAAGAGGCTATTTGCAAGGATCTGATATTTTGCTTGGTAATTTAGAAACCACCTTCACGAATTATCCCCACACCTCAAAAGATATCACTGGTGGACAAATTTTCGCTTTTCGCTCTCCACCTAGCTATACAAAGTTATTTGCTGAGGTGGGGTTTAACGTCTTTCACATAGCAAACAACCATGCAATGGACTTTGGCTCGGTGGGTTTTCAAGATACTGTTAAAAATCTGAAAAAAGTTGGTATTGCTACATTAGGTCATAAAAATCAAATTCTCTACTTAGAAGCAAATAATATTGCGATCGCCATGATCGGATTTGCTCCTTACAATATGTATAATTCCATTCAAAATATTAAAGTGGCCCAAGCACTTGTAGCTAAGGCGAAAAAGAATGCTGATGTTGTAGTTGTATCTATGCACGCTGGAGCAGAAGGAACCGCAGCACTCCATGTCAGAAACACAACAGAGTTTTTCTATGGAGAAAACCGAGGTAATTCTATCCAGTTTGCGCGAACAGTCATAGATGCAGGAGCTGATTTAGTCATAGGACATGGTCCTCACGTTCCTAGAGCAATAGAAATGTACAAGGGTAAATTAATAGCTTATTCCTTGGGTAACTTTCTTGGATATCGGACTTTATCCACAAAGGCTCAGACTGCATACTCAATGATCTTAGGAGTGATCTTAGATTCCCAGGGTAAATTAGTTGGAGGTCAAATTATCCCCATCTATTTAAATAAACAGGGAATTCCAGAAATTGACCAGTATTTTCGTACTGTGGGACTGCTGCGTTATTTAAATAAAAATCATCTTCTTGTGGAGGGGATAGAAATCAACCGCAAAGGGGAAATTGTCTTACTCAAGAATAATCCTTAAGTTTGTAGTGAGGACCAAAGTCCTCACTATTGTCCATATTCACCCCAGGACTTGACCAACCAATCTTCCACCCATGAAATTAAACCTAACTCACGCCTAACCCACCCCAAGAGATATAAGGCAGTTTACCAGCCGTAGCCAGAACTTGGTCAGCATTAGCCACTAACTGACCGCAAGCATCCCATGTACCCGCAATAAAAGTACTGCGTGTGCCGTCACTGATGGTAACTTTAGTAGTGTAATCACCAACTTGGACTTCTAAAGTCTCCAAGTTCACTGTCACAGGTGCTTGGGGGTTAGCTGCTACAACTTCTTGCACCTTTTTGACTGTGGCTGCATCGGCTGTAACGCAAGGTATACCCATTGCTACACAGTTGCCAAAAAATATTTCAGCGAAACTTTCACCCATTAAAGCTTGAATGCCCCATTTAGACAAAGCTTGAGGCGCATGTTCTCGCGATGAACCACAGCCAAAGTTACGATTAACAATTAAGACATTTGCTCCTTGGTACTGGGGTTGGTCGAAGGGATGTTCGCCTTGCAATGCTTTGCGGTCGTCAATAAATACTCCTTCACCCAATCCATCAAAAGTAATGGCTTTCAAATAGCGGGCGGGAATAATTCTATCTGTATCTATATCATCCCCCGCTAGGATAATACCGCGCCCTGAGATTTTTGTAATTTCACTGACCATAAATTTCAATTTTTACTAGGCTTTTGCTGATTTGAAACCACAGATGAATTACAACAACTCGCGCACATCAAAGACTTGGCCTTGGATAGCGGCAGTAGCAACCATAGCGGGACTCATAAGTAATGTGCGACCAGAAGATGAACCTTGTCTGCCTTTAAAGTTGCGGTTGGAAGAAGAAGCGCTAATTTGTCTGCCTTGGAGTTTATCAGGGTTCATAGCCAGACACATGGAACATCCGGGTTCGCGCCATTCAAATCCAGCTTCTTGAAAAATTTTGTTCAGTCCTTCGGCTTCGGCTTCTTGCTTGACTCGTTCCGAACCAGGAACAACAAAAGCCTTGACTCCCTCTGCAACGCGACGACCTTGGGCAATTTTTGCGGCCTCTCGCAAATCGCTGATTCTGCCATTAGTGCAACTGCCAATAAAGCAGACATCAATTTTCGTGCCTTTTATCGGTTGACCGGGAAACAAATCCATATATTTGTAGGCTTCTTCTGCCACAAATCGGTCTTCTTCGGGCAATTCTTCCGGTTTAGGAATCAATTCATTGATGCCGATACCTTGACCTGGGGTAATTCCCCAAGTCACTGTGGGGGAAATATCCGCCGCGTCAAAAACTACCACATCATCATATTCGGCATCGGCATCACTCTTAATAGAGTCCCACCAAGCCACGGCTTTGTCCCATTCTCCACCATTGGGGGCAAAGTCTCTACCTTTCAAATAATCATAGGTGACTTGATCCGGGTTGACATAACCGCACCTTGCACCCCCTTCAATGGCCATATTGCAAACTGTCATCCGTTCTTCCATATTCATTTGTGCAAAGGTAGTACCAGCATATTCATAGGCATAACCTACGCCACCTTTTACCCCAAGAGTACGGATGATGTGCAGTATCACATCTTTGGCGTAAACACCAGAGTTTAAAGTACCATTAACTTGGATTTTGCGGACTTTGAGTTTAGATAAAGCCAGGGTTTGGGAGGCGAGAACATCGCGCACTTGGCTAGTACCAATACCAAAAGCGATGGCGCCGAATGCACCGTGACTAGATGTATGGCTATCTCCACAAGCGATCGTCATTCCCGGCTGAGTTAGTCCTTGCTCTGGGGCGATAACATGGACTATGCCTTGATTACCTGAACCTATGTTATGGAAAGTGATATTATTTTCCTGGCAGTTTTGTTCTAAAGCCTGGATCATATCCTCCGCCAGGCCATCGCTAAATGGTCGGGCTTGATTGTCAGTGGGTACGATGTGATCCACTGTAGCTATAGTTCGTTGTGGCAACAGCACCTTGAGACCCCTTTCCCGCAACATAGCAAAGGCTTGGGGACTAGTGACTTCGTGAATCAGGTGAAGCCCAATAAATAGTTGCGTTAGCCCTGAAGGAAGTGTTCCAACGGTGTGTAAGTTCCAAACTTTATCAAACAGGGTGCCTTTGCTCATACTCAAGTCGTTATTTCACGAATCAGACTTTCTATCCTATCAAAAAAGTGTCAGGGTTTTACTATTTAATGGCAGGGTTTGTGGTAAGATTTGTTCATTACGATGAATCATTTACGCTGTGGTTCAACCGTAAATCTTTGTCGAGTCTTACCTAGCTTTTTCCATGGGTAGTACTGGACTCGAACCAGTGACATCCTGCTTGTAAGGCAGGCGCTCTACCAACTGAGCTAACCACCCGTTTCCTTTCACATTTAAACAATATAGCAAAAGGTTTTTGATCGCGCAAGCCCTTTGGGAAAACTTTTTTTTAACCTACAATAACTTAGTCATCCTTTGCACAGCGATCAATTGAAATATGCCCTCTGCTGAAACCCATGATCGCATTACCTTATATACTCTGCCCTTAGTGGCGGGTGTGACTTTATGGCAAACTCGTAGTAGCAATTTAACTTTGTTAGTTGCAAGTGGGTTTATGTTTAGCGGTCTGATGTTTGGCCCAGATTTAGATATTTACTCGCGTCAATTCCAACGTTGGGGGATTTTCCGCTTCCTTTGGCTACCTTATCAAAAAAGTCTCCGCCATCGTTCGGTTTTGTCTCATGGACCAATTATTGGTACAACTCTACGGGTAGTTTATCTGGGCTGTTTTCTGGGAGTTATGGCTACGGTGATTATGGTTATGGGGGCAAAGCTGGGAATTTTCACTTTGACTTGGCAGGATTTGGGTGTGACCGTGAGGCGATGGCTTGTGGTTTACACTACTGAATATTTGGCTCTATTTTTGGGG
Organism: Umezakia ovalisporum Ak1311; assembly: GCF_029891685.1. NCBI lineage: Bacteria > Bacillati > Cyanobacteriota > Cyanophyceae > Nostocales > Nodulariaceae > Umezakia > Umezakia ovalisporum. Next base: position 9,438 of record NZ_JANQDJ010000013.1, read on the forward strand.
CTGGAGTTGGGAGCCATGAGTCATTCTCTCAGCGATTGGGGAGGTTCGGCTTATAAGCGGTTGCAAAAGCAGGGGGTGGGGAGTTTGCTTCCTGGTGGGAAGGTGAGGAAGGGGAGACGAAAAAGATCATTGTAAGCGCTAAGGTTAAGGGGAGGTTTTTATGGATCAGGGTTTGGCTGCTTTACGGGAGTTGATTGAGGTGGTGGCTCGGTTGCGATGTCCTGATGGCGGTTGTCCTTGGGATTTAGCACAAACTCCTGAAAGTCTGATTCCTTATGTGATTGAGGAGGCTTATGAGGTGGTTGATGCTATTCGAGCAGGAAGTCAGGAGGCTATTAAGGAAGAGTTGGGGGATTTATTGTTACAGGTGGTTTTACAAGCTCAAATTGCCGGAGAATTTGGGCACTTTGGGATGGAGGCGGTTGCGAGGGGCATTTCTCAAAAGTTGATTCGTCGTCATCCTCATGTGTTTGGTAATGTGTCCGTGCAAGGTGTGGATGAAGTACGCCAAAATTGGGAAGCCATTAAGGCGGCGGAAAAGGGGGAAACTCCAGAAAAGCATCAACTGAGTGCTAAACTCGCTCGTTACAGCCGGACTCTTCCCCCATTGATGGCAGCGATGAAGATTTCCGAGAAGGCTGCTGCTGTGGGATTTGAGTGGAACAATGTTGATGGGATTTGGGCAAAGTTTGATGAGGAGTTAGGAGAGTTTCAACAGGCTTTGGCTGAGGAAACACCGGAACGTCAACAAGCTGAGTTGGGTGATTTATTATTTGTAATTATGCAGTTGGCCCGTTGGTATAATCTTGACCCTAGTGCGGCTTTACAGGGTACTAATCAGCGCTTTGTGCAACGATTGCAAAAAATGGAGGCCATTGTTGACCGCCCCCTTTGTAACTATAGTTTGGGTGAGTTTGAGTCTTTATGGCAACAGGCAAAAGCACAAATAGCTCAAGAAAGTTAAATATAAAACCTCTGGATGGTCATTACACCCAACAAAAAGATGTATCACTTTTACCGACAAAAAAGGTGTTGGTGAACTTAAATTATTGGGTAAATGGGATATTCATACATATCCCATTAAGTTAATTAAAACAGAAGTGAAACAACAACCCAGGATAGTTGATGGATATCATGAACCAAATCCCCGGTTTTTAAGAAAATTAGCAAAAAGTAGGGGAAGACATCCCCGTTCCCCTAGGGTGCCGTCAGGCATATTAACGCTACAGGAGTTGGAATCAATACTCTAGTTAGTGAAAACCTGCTAGAGAAAATTATGACTTAGAATGTAGAGTCTCCGCGGCTTTAGCCCGGAGAGTATCAAAGCAGTTCAATGTTTCAAAAAATTATGACTATTCTTCCAGATGCTTCTTCCTTAATTACCATCGCCCAACAAACCCGCGCCTCTGCCAGTAAATTGGCACTTCTGCCCACTGATGCGAAAAATCAAGCTTTAGAAGCCGTGGCTCAAGCTTTAGAATTAGCAAAGGGCACCATAACACAAGCAAATATAGCTGATTGTCAAGCCGCAGCTGCTGAAGGTATTGCTAAACCACTGTATAAACGCTTGCAGTTAAATGAACATAAATTAAGAGATGCCATCGCTGGGGTGCGAGATGTCCGTAAACTACCTGATCCAGTTGGTCAGGTGCAAATTCATCGGGAACTTGATACAGGTTTAGTTCTCAAGCGGATTACTTGTCCTTTGGGCGTGTTGGGAATTATTTTTGAAGCACGACCAGAAGCAGCGATTCAAATTGTCTCGTTAGCTATCAAGTCAGGTAATGGTGTGATTCTCAAAGGTGGTAAAGAAGCAATTCGTTCTTGTGAAGCCATCGTTAAAGCTATCAAGGCAGGATTATCTCAGACTGCTGTTGACTCAGATGCAGTGCAGTTATTAACAACTAGAGAAGAAACTCTAGAACTGTTAAAATTAGATAAATATGTAGACTTAATTATTCCCAGAGGTTCTAACTCTTTTGTACAATTTGTCCAAGATAATACTCGCATTCCTGTATTAGGACACGCTGATGGTATTTGTCATCTTTATATAGATGAAGCTGCTGATCTTGCCAAAGCCATTACAGTTACTGTTGACGCGAAAATTCAATATGCCGCAGCTTGTAATGCCATTGAAACTTTGTTGATTCACCAATCTATAGCTAAAGAATTTTTACCCAAAATTGCCGCAGCTTTGCAAGATGTGAATGTGGAATTAAAAGGTGATGAACGTACTTTAGAAATATTACCCCACATAAGCAAAGCAACATTCACAGACTGGAAAACAGAATACAGCGATTTGATTTTAGCAATTAAAATTGTAGACTCAATAGCAGAAGCGATCGCTCATATTAACGAATACGGTTCCCGTCACACTGACGCTATCATCACAGAAGATTTAACATCGGTAGAAACGTTCTTTGGACTTGTCAACGCAGCTGGAGTATTTCATAACTGTTCCACCCGCTTCGCTGATGGTTTCCGCTATGGATTCGGTGCAGAAGTAGGAATAAGCACTCAACAAATGCCTCCCCGTGGGCCAGTGGGTTTAGAAGGATTGGTAACTTACAAATATCAAATGACAGGTAACGGTCATATTGTTGCTACTTACACGGGAGCAAATGCTAAATCATTTACTCATCAGGATTTAGAATCAATACAGCCGGAAAATCCACCTGCAACATCAACTGTGGTTAACTAAATAACCAAAACCGAAAAACTGGTCATTTTCTGAAAAAATAACTTTCGCTACAATACAAAAGCCTCAACCTTTTTTCTCAATATCATGGGCAATACTTTCGGACATTTATTTCGCATTACTACATTTGGAGAGTCCCACGGAGGGGGTGTGGGAGTTATAATTGATGGCTGTCCTCCCCAACTAGAAATTTCCCCAGCAGAAATTCAGGTGGAACTGGACAGAAGAAAGCCAGGACAAAGCAAAATTACCACACCCCGCAAAGAAGCTGACACTTGCGAAATCCTGTCTGGAGTATTTGCCGGCAAAACTTTGGGAACACCTATAGCTATTATGGTGCGGAACAAAGACACCCGCCCCCAAGACTACGACGAAATGGCAGAAAAATATCGCCCCTCCCATGCTGATGCAACTTATGATGCCAAATATGGTATTCGCAATTGGCAAGGTGGGGGCAGATCTTCAGCCCGTGAGACAATTGGTAGAGTTGCAGCTGGTGCCATCGCTAAAAAAATTCTCCGTCAAGTTGCTAATATTGAAATCATCGGTTACGTCAAGCGCATCCAGGATTTAGAAGGAGTAATTGACCCCAACACTGTCACCTTAGAACAAGTTGAAAGCAATATTGTTCGCTGCCCTGATGGGGAATGCTGCCATCGCATGATTGAATTAATTGAGCAAATCGGCAAAGAAGGTAATTCCGTTGGCGGTGTAGTGGAATGTGTAGCCCGAAATGTACCGAAAGGTTTAGGTGAACCAGTATTTGATAAATTAGAAGCCGATATTGCCAAAGCTGTCATGTCCCTCCCCGCTAGCAAGGGTTTTGAAATTGGTTCAGGTTTTCCTGGGACACTGTTAACAGGAATTGAACACAACGACGAATTTTACATCGATGAACATGGGGAAATTCGCACTGTAACTAACCGTTCCGGTGGTATTCAAGGGGGAATTTCTAATGGGGAAAATATTATTTTGCGAGTTGCATTTAAGCCCACCGCCACCATTAGAAAGGAGCAAAAAACAGTTACTCAAGGAGGGGAAGAAACTGTTTTAGCTGCCAAGGGCAGACATGACCCCTGTGTATTACCCCGTGCTGTACCCATGGTAGAGGCGATGGTGGCTTTGGTTTTATGTGACCATTTGTTACGCCATCATGGGCAGTGTCAAGTTTTGTTATAAATAGTTGCTAAAAATATAGTCAAATATTTCTAGCTTGGTAAGGGGTAAACCTTACTGGGCTAACTACAAGCCTCACCGATTAAAGCAAAGGAACTATTAAAATTTTGCTTGACAAAGGTCACTTGTTCAATATTAATGTTGAGGTTTATACCTATTGATTTTTATGCTACGGCGTTTTCCAGTCTAATGATGTACACTGATTAAGATCAGGTTGTGCATCTGCTTAATGGTAAAAATGAAAGCATATTCTCTCGACTTTCGCCAAAAAATACTTGATACATACTTGGAAAGTGGAATATCACAACGTCAATTAGCAAAAAGATTCTGTGTAAGTTTAAGTTTTGTGGAGAAATTACTAAAGCAATAT
>NZ_JANQDJ010000014.1:0-49234 GCF_029891685.1 Umezakia ovalisporum Ak1311
GCTACCTTCAAGCTTGTATGTGTCAACAAATCAGTTATGTTCATTGGATGGAAGATATTATGAGATGTTGACATTTTCACCTTTGATAGGACTACTATATCTAACTATGTAAAGTTTTGTAACGACATTCAACATTTCTGCTGCAAATGCAATTGTTGATGATTTATTTAAGTATCTGATAAATCAACCATGAAATTTGTGAGAAAATATTTAATTATGACAGTTAATCATAAAATATTTGATGATTTCTTAAAATACTTAGTGAGGTAAATTTGAATATGTCAATTAACAAACCTCAAAATAATTGCCGTTTTTGTTCAGAAATTTCTCAAGCTAACGGTGAAGACCCAATTGGAACAGCCATCGCTGTGGAACAATATTTAATTATTGAAGCTGCACAACCCTGGCCTGTGAAAATTTGGATCGAACCTGATCCTATGTCACAAGGAGTAATAGACGCTTTAAACTTTGTTTGGGAAGGTGGGGGGACAATTCGACAGCTGGCGATCGCACCAGATAAAGACTATTCTATTCCTGGTCATAAACACGTATTTTACTATCACCGCCCAGTTGGGTTATTTGCTGAGTATCAAAAACAACAATTTATCGTACCTAATGCGGAAATTGGCGATTTAGCACTTGCTTTAGTCATGCAACCAGAAAAACTGCAAAATTTTGCACAATATCGCCAACATAGTCATCATATTAGAGAATTACTTGTCTGCACACATGGTAATGTTGATGCCGCCTGTAGCAGATTTGGTTATCCCATCTACAAAAAATTGCGTGTTGAATATGCGACAACTCACCCAAATCTACGTGTTTGGCGATGCAGTCATTTTGGTGGACATCAGTTTGCACCTACCCTAGTTGATTTACCACTAGGACAATACTGGGGTCATTTAAAGCCGGAAATTTTAGATGTATTGGTATGGCGTAAAGGTTCTGTGAAAGGACTGTATCCTTACTATCGGGGTTGGGGTGGTTTATCTAAGTTTGAGCAAATTGTGGAACGAGAAATATTGATGCAAGAGGGTTGGAATTGGCTGCAATATCAAAAATCAGGGCAAATCTTAGCTGAAGATAAAATTAATCAAGAATGGGCTGATGTTCAGATTAATTTTACTGGGATTGATGGTAAAAAAAGTGGTACTTATAAAGCTAAAGTAGAAGCAAGGGGTCATCTGATGACTGCTTTTTCTTCAAGAGAAAATGAACCCTTGGAAAAAATTAAACAGTATAAAGTTAGGCATCTAGTGACAATGTGATATTCTGTAGGCTACAGAAATATAGATACAACAGGCAATTTTGCCATATTTACCCTGTTAAATTTCAGATCTTTTCATGAAACTGGAACATAACACGTTAACGAGCATTGCAGCTAATAACAAGGTATTGGTTAACAAAAACAGTGGGTAACTATTCACAGTTGATAGTATCTGCTAAAACAGCTGCTCGTTGTCTCATAAGTGGCGTATCGTCTTTAGCAATAATCTTTTTGGCAATCTCGGTTTGAGTTCCCATCGCATCAATGGTAATGAACTCAAATACCCTTGTGAATGTGTCATCGGAGGGAATTCCATTTGGTAATTCCAAAAACTCTTCTAACCACTGTTCCTTGCTGATACCGTAGTTTTCCATGTCTTCCCACCCTTGCGCTCTGGCTATGACTGCTAGAATTACAATCACTAAGACATCTGTAAGTTGATATTTCTTTGTTCGCTCTACTCTTGGGTCTTTGATGTCTCCAAAATTCTCGACTAAACTTTGTTGAATTGCTTCTGTGGATGCCAGCTGTACTGGCTTTGACTGACGACGATTTCTCTTGTTGGAATCACTTGATTTAGTTTCAAATCCTGCCGACATAAAGTTTTTTTTCCCAGTGTTTTCAGAGCGATTGCATTGCTTTCATCCCATTTCTTTTGCTCTGCTGTCAGGTATATTTTTTATCCCTTTCCTTATGCTTATCTTAGCTATTTTGTCAAGTTGATACCATACCAAATTAGATGAGCTTACCCTGGGTTTTAACGTATCGGCTTGTATCACTTTGTACTTATTCCACCCCTTGAAAACAAAAACTCTCCTTCAAACCATTCATCCAAGAGCGATCTATTAGATGATCATGTTGCAAGCGACCTACCACAATCCCGGAATGAATACCAATACGCGCTGCAAAATCAACAACATCAGCTTTAGATTTAAGTTGCGCTAATTCTCTTTCATACTCAGAAGGTATCAAAAGTTCCCGCGACCATTGATCAGCTTCCCGTTCTTGTTCAGATTCCAAAGTTTCCCCACTATCCCATTCATCAAGAAAAATATTTTCCTTATTATGTAATAGGATATGTGCTGCTTCATGGAAGAAATTAAACCAGAAACGATCATTGGTTTTACCGTAAAGTGAAAGTTGAATCAGTGCCTTATGGGAGTTTAACCATCGCGCTACACCACTGACGTGCGCTCCTTTAATTGCAGGTACTAAAACCAGCACCACCCCAGATTCTCGGCATAATTGTTGCATCTTTGGTTCAAATTCCTCTGGTGGTAACACCGTCAAAGAGCGAATTTCCCGCACTGCTTTTTGAAACTTGGGTTTACTGTACTTAGGACAATCTAATTTTTCTGCTTCTATTTCACCGATTTTTTTGGGGTTTTATGAAGACTTTATCCCCTCGTTAACATCTATCTTTCATTTAGCTTTGGCTGATTACACCCAAGCTATTAAACTTAATCCTAAGAGGATGTTTTAAAAGTTTCTCATGATGTATCAAATGTTTTCATATCCCCCTAAATCACCCTTTTGTTAAAAATTTAGCCTTCCTTTTTAAGGGGGTTTGGGAGGATCAATCAGTGTCATTAGTAGTAAACTATCATGAACGAGCCACAACCAATTGAGTATGCAACTGCTTATCAAGCACAAAAATCACTAACATCATGGGAGTTAGAATATACCCTCACCGAAGATTCAGGGTCGGTTAGTTCAGTAGCCTTCAGCCCAAATGGTTGCACTTTAGCTTCTGGGAGTGAGGATAGAACCATCAAACTGTGGGATGTCGCCACCCAAGAGGAAATCGCTACACTCAAAGGACATTCAGCGTGGGTTTATTCAGTAGCCTTCAGCCCGGATGGTCGCACCTTAGCCTCTGGGAGTTGGGACACCATCAAGATTTGGCAAAGGCATTTATCTGACAACAATGATGGTGATGAAGAGGATGATGAAAAACCACCAGTTTTGTCACCTGAAGAAAGAAGAAGGATTAAAGAAGAAAATATTAACGATCTGCATATAACAGTAGATCAAAATCCTGAATTATCTAAGCTAAAAAATGCATCAGATGATGATGCTTGGGAATCTTTAACAGAATGGATTGCTGAATCTACTTGTGATATTAATTTCCACGCAGCTAGTAAATCTGTCAAAAGATTAACCAAAAGAGTCCGACATAAAACTCCCCATGAAATAGCACACAAACTAATTATTGATAAATCCTTACAGGCAGCAGGATTAGAATTAATTGGAGATATGGTAGCAACGGTTAATAATATTTTAGAGGGATTAGGAGCAAAGGGGATTGATCTGCCAGAAATAGCCAAATTAGGGGCAGAGATGATTTATCAAATCGCAGAGATTTATGGATTTGATATAGATGCTCCTGAAAGAAAACAAGAAGCTTTATTTATATTTTGCTTTATTTTCTCAGGAGAAAAAGTAATAGATATAGGAATAGATTGGTTAAAGTTAGGTTACCTTGAGAATAAACTCCTAAAAGTCGGCACTAAAGCCTTAATGATTTATGGTACAGGTCATGCGGCTTGTTTCTATTATGAATATAAAGATAAATTTGAATTTAGTCTCATTCCTCCAGATGATTTACTCAATAAATTGAGTCAAGAAAGAGATAATTACTTCCCAGATGATGTATCAGAAGCAACTGTCAAACAAAAATTAATAGTAGAAATTTCCATTGATTCGTATAACGATCCTGACCCCAAGGTTAGGATAAATGCCATATCCCAAGCCCTGAACTATGGGGACGATGGGGTTAACTTACTTCTCCAAGCTTTAACCACAGATGAATCAACTGATGTCAAGGATGCGGCTTATAATCTCCTGTACTCTAAGTATGGCAAGTTAATTGAGTCTGTAATTGCTTATCAAGCAGAAAAATCACTAACATGATGGGAGTTAGAATATACCCTCACCGGACATTCAGGGTCGGTTTGGTCACTAGCTTTCAGCCCGGATGGTAAAACCTTAGCTTCGAGTTCCTGTATTCTGGTGGTTTACTCAGCTATTTACAGCAACCGCCAAGGTAATTTAACCATAAACTATAAGTAATCCCTTTTCATGTGAAGCCATCGCTTGTTACAGGTATATGCCCAAGCCGTACAGTTACGACCTTCGTCAAAAGGTCATCCAAGGGATGGAACTCCATGGCTTGAAGAAAACTGAAGCCAGTCAAATGTTTAATATTAGTCGCAACACCATCACCCTATGGTTGAAGGGAAAAACCGAAACGGGGGACTTCCAAGCCTTGCCTAGTCAGCGTCCTGGGAATGGTCACAAAATTACCGAGGCCTGAAGAAATTAGCGATCGCACAATCTCAAGAGCTTTAAAAAAAAATTGGTTTTACGGGAAAAAAAAGACCTATGGCTACCGTGAGGGCCATGAGGTCAAAGGACAGGCTTTCGTAACACAGTTGTCTAAGTTACCTGTGGAGAAGATTGTATACCTCCGTGAGTCAGGAATGGACAACCGACACCAGTATGATTACGGTTGGAACTCAAAAGGACAGCCCTTCCATGCACTTAAATCAGGTCATCGTGAAGGTCAGGTGAACATAATTGCCGCCCTGTGTAATCATCAGCTGATAGCTCCTTTCACTGTTGAGGGTGCGTGTAATCCAATAGTATTTGAGGCTTGGCTTGAAGCTTGTTTGCTTCCCAATTCTCCACACCTGAATCAGATTGAAAAATGTTGGTCTTGGTTAAAAAGTCGAATCCGCAAAAAACTTGACCAGTTCGATTTTTTATGAGAGCCATTGAGGATGTCTTGCTTTTTGCCTCCTAACCTCCTTGGCGGTTGCTATAATTTCTTCTGTCTGTGTAACTATAGGATGAGAAAAAACTAACTGAAGCCTACCATTGGAGTTTTTAAGTTGGACAGCACCTTTGGAAGCTTTACCTTGGGAGTTTTGAGAATACATAGTTGCTTCTTGGGATAAACACCTTTACCTTTACCCCAATAGTTATCCCAAACTAGCCAAAAATACCCCAAACTCACTCCAAAAAATCAGGGAGTAGTGCAATGCTCGTCCCTTTATTGTTTGCCAAAAGGCTTGAATTGCTTGGTTTTAGTTTTTTTTTTTCCAAAGGCGACACCCGGATTTGAACCGGGGGATAAAGGTTTTGCAGACCTCTGCCTTACCACTTGGCTATGTCGCCCCACGCTCGCTCATTTAGAATAGCATATCTGAGGAGGATGTGTACCCTACTCATGAGGAAATTTTGCCGTACTTCGGGAGATTATGGGGTTAACGGAATTTTAACATTTCCAGGGATGGTAACGCTACATAAAGATTTTTAGGTATGGTGTGAGGACTTGATGAATTTTTGGCAAAGATGCGTGACGTAAAATACAAAAAAAAATACAATTTCACTCTTAAGATGGATGGAAATTCAGATTTTTAAGAAAATTAGATGTTTATTGATGGTTTTTAGCTTTATCATCACCAATAGTTAACTAATGGTATAATCTCCCAGATTTATCCGTTGAACCAATCCATAGTTGTTTGAGCTTGGTCGGCTAGCTTCCACAACAAGAATCACATGTTAAGTTGCACACATAGCAATCATTTAAAATGGATCAAGTCTCTCCCTTGTCAATTGCTCAGGTAACAGATACACATCTGTTTGCTTCGGAAAATGAAAAAATGCTGGGAATGACTACTATAGAGTCGTTTCAGGCAGTTGTAGAACGATTAAAGCAGCTAAAGAGTGAACTTGACTTAATACTGCTAACGGGAGATTTGTCTGGGGATGGTAAGCCAGAATCTTATGATATTCTCCAAAGTATCTTGAATTCACTACAAATACCTGTTTATTGGTTACCAGGAAATCATGACTGTGCCATCGCTATGTCTGATACCTTAAATGTGGGGATGGTTTCCCGACGCAAGTCTTTCAAACGTGGTGGCTGGAACTTTATCTTACTTAATTCTTGTGTAGCTGGTTGTTTGCATGGTTACCTGTCAGGGAAAACTCTGGATTGGCTAAACTCTGAATTAAAAACTCTGGGTGATGCTCCCACTTTAGTGGCGTTACATCATCCCCCTTTTGCTGTGAATTCTGCATGGTTGGATAGTACGATCCTGAAAAATCCACGGGAATTTTTTGCTGTTCTCGACCACTATCCCCAAGTTAAGTTAGTTTTGTTTGGTCACATCCATCAAGAATTTCAACACCGGCGCTATGAAGTTAGTTATCTCGGTACTCCGTCAACTGGGCTTCAGTTTCGCTCTCAAACTCCAACTTTGACTATTGACAAACAAGATCCCGGATTTCGGTTGTTGAAACTATACCCCAGTGGGATGTGGGAAACTGTGGTCGAACGAGTTCCTTATGTCAATCCATATGTCAATCCATTGGGGTTAGCAGCTAAAGCTGGGGAATTAGCTATACTTCCCTAAATGGGATTACTTCATCAGCAAAACTGTTTCGACGCAGAAAGTGAAATGGTCCAGCGACAGACCCCCAAATATGTTCATTGGTTTCTAAATCACGTCCTCGGTCAAGGCTGATAAATTTTTCTGCGTTAATTTCAAATTCACTGTCTAAATAAGTTTTTTGCCCTTTACGAAAGACAATACAACCTTTACCGGGTTCTACCTGACCTTTGAAGCTGTTACCACACCACTTTACATTCATGTTACATCCTGGTAATTCTTCTAAATAATCCTTTGTTAAAGTTGTGAGGCGTTGGAACTCACGGGATGCGCCATAAAAATTTTCTTCTTGTTTGACAGTGTAGTTGATAATTTGGATTTGATTGCCTGCATTGACTAATTTCAAAACCCGCACGCGATAAGGGTCATTGAGCATATAATCATAAGCCTGTTCCACAAACAAACTGATTCCTGATAACAACTCTAGAGGTAGAGGACGCATACACACCCGAATATGAGCAAAAAAAGGTGGGTTTTCAAAAGCTTGTGCTTGATTACTAAAATCAGCTGCCATCCAGCGAGCTAAGGTTGTAATATCCATAGTAATGAGTTTTAAAGCTGGTAATGGGAAATGAGAAATGGGGACAAATATTGACCTTCACCAGGTCAACCAACTTGGCAGTTAAAATCTTTGGGTGTGATGTTCACCTGCGGTCTTTATTGGTATTAACTTGCCAGATTCCTCCCATTTTAAGAGATCCCAGCGACAAACTCCCAATATCTCACAAGTCTCAGTGGTTGTTAATAACTTGTCTTGCAGCATCGGGAGAAAGTAAACTAAACCAGTATTCGTATTTGTTAAACGCCAATTTTAACACAAATGTTTCAATTTAAAAAAACTTTATCCAATTTTCTATAATTTAAAGGAACTGCTCGTAACTCTACCCTTTATCCTCATTTCAGGTAAACTATCTATGCCTAGGTCCTTATCTATTGCTATTAGTGTTGCTATTGTTTGTCAGCTTAACAGTTCGTTAACCCTAGCAGAGAGTAAAAAACCGAAACAGCTGGATAAATTTCCACCTAACCCCTTAGAAATTACCACACCTGATCCTCTGCTACCGCCTTTGACTGATAAACAGCAGTTAACTCTGTTGGAATTGCAAAGCCTAGAAAAAGCTTTGGATGAGTTGAATCAGGAAGCTCAAGCAAAATTCCAAGGGGGAGATCAGCAAGGAGCATTTGCTCTTTGGAACCGGGAAGCACGTTTGCGGCGCTATTTGGGTTCATTGGCAGAATTGGAAGCATTATCCCGCTTTGCTGAAGTTGCCTTTCGTCAAAATGCTATGGAACAGGTAAGATATATTACACAGCGATTGCAAACTATTCAGAAACAAGCACAAAAGCAAAAGAATTTGGATTTAAAATTAATGCAATCCCTTGGTGAGGCATACCAAAAAGTGCGATCGCCTCAACTAGCGTTAGAAGTTTATAATCAAGTTTTGACAGTTGTGCAACAGCGAGAAGATGCGGTAGCCATTTTAAAAACCCTGACAATAATTGGCGAACTGCATTTGAGTTGGTTTGATTATCCTCAAGCAGCCGCCACCTATGAGAGATTATTGAATTTAACTGCTACCCAAAGCAATCCCACTAATCAGTTAGCATACTTGCAACAACTCGGTTATATATACCAACAAGCAAAACAACCCCAGCCAGCAATAGATGTTCTCAAGAGGACAGTGGAAATTTACCAACAGGAAAATAATTTAACTCAAATACCAGGATTAAAACTAGCCATTGGCTCAAATTATGAATTTTTGGCACAGAAAAATCCTGGTTTACTCAGAGAAGCATTTAACCACTATGAAGAAGCTTATGTCATGGCTATGCGATCGCGCCAGTATGTTCGTGCTGGTGAGGCTTTGCAAAAGTTAATTACTCTATATCGTACCCAAGGACAAATAGATGAAGCTTTACAAACAAGCCAAGTTATGATAGAGACACAAGAGCAAGCTGTGAATTATTATGGCATGATGGAAGCCTATGACCAAATGGGGCAATTGTATTTAGAGCGTCAAGAATATCCGCAAGCGCTCACAGCCTTTCAAAAAGGATTAGAACTTGCTCAACAACTTAAACATCAAGAAAAATACTTTACTGAGCAGATTGAGAAAGCATCAAAGTAATTCGTAATTATACTGAGTAGGGCTTTTGGACTCTTAATTAAGGCTTGCTTAAAAAGTTATTTGTGAGGATAGGGAACAGGGTTTTGAGGATTTATCTTGGTAAAAATATCTGCCCATATCATTAATCAGTGCATAAGTTTTCATCTTCACCAGTCTTATTCCCTGCACCTTTTTTTACAGGACTTGCAGCGGCGTAACAGACGGTGAAGATGCTTCTTACCGTTGGCGCAGGTAAATTCATTGGAATCCTTTTGAAGTAAGAATCCCCCGGCTTCTAGCTGTGGGGAGTGTCAAGACTTAGTAATTCATAAAGCTTGGCTTCAAATTTTTCTGTGCACGCTGACCAATCATATTTGAGTATGGAAGGACGAGCTTGTTCAGCCATTGCTGCTTTCAGTTGAGGATTTTCGAGAATAGTCACTACCTTTTGTGCAAAATCTTTGGGGTTATTAGGTTCAGCTAAAAACCCATTGTAACCAGGAAAAACTTGCTCAGAAGTTGAAGGTGCAACTACCGCTACTACAGGAGTACCAGAAGCCAGGGCTTCGTTATTGGTAGTGCAGAAGTTTTCAGTTTCAGAGGGGTTAACAAATACATCTGCACGAGCAAACCAACCTAAAAGTTCTGTACCGTGAGATTCACCCCAGATAGTAATACCTGATGGAAACTTTTGGGAGCGCCGATACACTTCTTGGTCCAGTGGACCGCTACCAATGATTACCAGATGAACATCAGGAATTTTGGCAGCGATAAAGGGAAATATATCTATGAGTTGGATGACATTTTTTTCGGCTGTAATGCGTCCCACAAACAAAATTGTTGGTCTATTGTCATTAGGAATTGGGTTGTAGATGATATTACGGGGATGAAATTTTTGACAATCAATTCCTTGATAAGGAACATATTCAGCGCTTTGACAATTCAGCTTTTTGTACTTTAAAAGTTGTTCTTGAGAGGGAAATAAATTCACATCATATACTTTAGTAAACTGCTTGATTAAAAAGGGAATAATCGGACGAATTAAATTCAAAACATGAGCACCCAGGTAGTATTCTATGTAGGCAATAATATCAGTATGAAAAATAGTAATAATTGGAGTCTTTGTTTTTTTACAGTATTCAACTCCAATGGGACGACCATAACCTTGCAAGAGCAGAGAATAAAAGCCTCGCATTTGCGGCGCTTCTTCCACTACCACAATATCGGGTTGGAACTTTTCTAATAATTTAGTATCACTCCAATGTCGATAGTGCAATGGTTGTGGTAGAGACTTATAAAAAATTAGTGGCTTCGTGGGGAAAGCATAAGCAGAGAAGTTAGGAAAATATTTTAATTCCTCTAGTCCTGGCATGGGACGTTTACCAACATTTTCTGGATACTGGTGGTTGATTTCTGGGTGGATGAGAAATACTTCATGCCCCTGTTCTAGTAACCACTGCACCCGTTGGTGTACTGCAATTGAAACTCCAGTTAAAAAAGGAGCATATAATCCTGTAAACAGCGCAATGCGAAGCGGTTGCTTGTTCATGATTTTAATGAATTGATGTATTTTGTTGCAATTTGCTGATGGGCAAATTAGAGGGTTAATGCACAGAAATGTTTTTTGAAGCTGATGTATCTGAGGATTGATAAGGACGATATTCAACTAAGCGAATATTCCAGGGACCTTTGAACTGATAGGTGATACCCCGCCATGTAACTTTTGACATCCAAAGAGAAGAGAGGAATGCTGACCCGTACACCGATTGTGTTAAGGGAATTGCCATTAACATTTTGAAAATTGTGGCGATAGATAGTTGGGTGCTGGGTTGATGATGAGAACGAATGAGTTGTACTGCTTGCTCTAAAAAAAGTACGATGAACATTAATGCCACCACATAGCTGCCATAGCAACTAAAAGATAAGATAGCAGCATACCATTGTCCCGTGAGCAAAGCTGCCAAAAACAATACAGTTAAAAGGGTAGGAAATAGTATTGTTAAAATTGCGTTACCTACTACGGCTAACCAATGGGGGTGATAAAGTCGGCAAAACAGTATTTGACGCTGTATCCAGGATTTTAGTTCAGATAAATTGCATTCTTCTTGGTTGAGCATGATCAAAGAAGGCACAAATTTGACTTGCATGTGATGTTTAGCCAAGATGTCACTGATCATGGTGTCTTCACAGAAAGCTTTTCCCCACCTATCTAGCAATTTTGTTTGATGAAGAACTTCTGTTTTCACTGCCAAAGTCCCACCCCAAGGAATATTATATAAATACATCTGCACCACCGCAGATACATTCCACATATACCTGACTATAGATCCCCAATGGCTACCTGTGGGCACATACCAACGGTTTCCGGTGGTGGCGCCCACCTGGGGATGAGCTAAAGGAGTGACTAATTCGCGTAGCCAATGAGTGTGAACAATTGTATCAGCATCTACTAAAGCGATCGCTTGGTAGGAATCGTCCAAGTCTGTAATAGCTTGGATAATAGAACTACATTTGAGACTGCAATTTTCGCGTATAGTCCTTAAAGGGCTTATTTCTACATTAGTTGCTTGATGTTTTTGCACAGTATCAGTAGCAATTGCCCATGCTGGATCTTCCATGCGATCAATGACTAGTTTTAAGTCATATTGTGAGTAGTTCTGATTTAGAAGTGCTTGCAAACAATTACGCAAAAACGGATCAGCACCACGTAAGCAAAGAATCACTGCCGTTTTAGGTAATTTTTCATCTGGTAAGAGATTTTTTTTGTATGAGCATATACGCCATAAAAACACCAAGGTAAAACATACTTGAACAACCAAGGCAACAGTTAAACATCTACATAGAAATATTACCAAGTCGTTCATTTTTAATTCCTGCTGTGTGATTGACCTTGAGAGATGAATTATGGCAAGTCACTTGGATTTTTTTCTCACCGAGAAAGGGAGCACTTTGTACTTAGCTCAGAGAGAAATTTTACTATCAATAGGTTGATCCAAAAAATCATAGGGATGGTATTCGAGTAAACGGATATTCCACGGATTTTGCACACGATAAACAATACCGCGCCATTGAACCGTTGATATCCAGAGGGAAGCTATAAAAGCTAACCCATATACCCATTGTGTGAGGGGAATAGCAATTAAAATTTTGCCTATGATATCCATTGATAACTTTGGAATTAGCTGACCATGGGAGCGAATCACTTGACTAACTCCTAACTCTAAAATTAGTGTTAATAAGAGTAATCCTACAGTATAGATACAATAGGTAGCAAACAATAAAATTGTTAAATCCCATTGTGCATCTAATAACGACAACAAAAACAAAACTATTGCCACACAAGGAAAGAGAATACTAGAAATTGCATCACCAACTATGGCTAACCAATTGGGATGGTAAAATCGAGAATACAATAAGAGTCTCTTGAGAGATTCTATTAAGCCTAGTAAATCGCACTCTTCGCGATTGAGCATAATCAAAGAAGGTACAAACTTAACCCGCATTCCATGTTTTTTGATAATCTTGTGGATCATAAAATCTTCGCCAAGGGCTTGTCCCCACTTGTCCAGTAGACCTGTGTGACGCAGCAGGTCTGTTTTAATAGCCAAGGTCCCGCCCCAAGGAACTTGGAAGAGGTACATTTGGACGACAGTAGACATATTACCTATGTACCGTACCAAAGAACCCCAATATTTATCTCTAGGTGCAAACCAACGGTTACCTGTTACCACCCCTACTTGGGGATGAGCTAGAGGACTAACTAGTTCACGTAACCAATTAGCATGAACGATTGTATCACTATCAACTAAAGCGATGGCCTTATAGGAATCATCCAAGTCGGAAACAGCTTGCAACAGCGAGCTGCATTTAAGACTACAGTTGTGTCGTATAGCCCGCAAAGGGCTGACTTGGACATTGTTGGCTTTTTGTTCCTTGATGGTGTCATGGACAATTTGCCAAGCTGGATCTTCTTGACTATCAACAATCAGCTTTAAATCGTACTCTGGATAATTCTGATTGAACAAGGCTTCCAGACAGTTAGGCAAATACGGATCGGCTCCACGTAAGCAAAGAATCACCGCCGTTTTAGGTAGTTGGTCATCGGCTAATAAATTTTGTTGACGCGATGACCGCACATAGAATAGAAAAACCAGCGCTAAACACATTTGAATAGTCAGCCAACCCAGCAGAGACTGAGTTATGAATATCGTTAACTCTTTCATGTATAGTCTCCGGCTAGTTTTTGCCTTGTGTAATGGCCAGTCCCGAGCAATCCCCAATCCCTAATTTCTAATCCCTAGGTTTAGGAATCAAGGGAGTATTTCATCAAAATATTGATTTTGGTATTTTGATTAGATAACAATAAAAAACTAGCATCATGAAACTTTGGTGTACCAGTTGCTATGGAGACAGTGGGATTTTTGGAGATACCGAAACCTTCTTTGGGTATACCGAGAAAGTTTTTATTGAGTGTGCGATCGCCATTTTGATCATCTACTACCGCCACTGCATAGTTTCCCGACTTCAAACCGGAAAAAGTATGAGTTAAAGTACTACCTGTAGGCTTAACACAAGCGCTGGTGATGACATTATTAGTATTCATAGGAAATCCCTGAGCACGAGAGTAAACTCCCATGCAAATCAGTCCTTTTTGGTTAGTGATGCCATTAATTACAACCGTAAGTGTTGCAGTTTGCTCGGCTTTCACCGTTCTGGCAAAGCTAATGCTCAATAAACTAGCCAGCAGTACAGGAATAAAATGAGAAATTTTGAACATATTTTGGTAAATTGAAAAAGTGATTTTACGTGAAAAGTATCTACCACAGCAATTCCTTTAAGGGATGATTTGCTGTTTTTTATTACGGGAAGGTTGCCAACGTTGCCAGATAGTTTGAGCAGACTTGAGTAAATCTTGAAGCAACAAATATTCTGTTCCTCGCAGATGGAGATAAATACTGATGTGACAACGTAGACGCTGATACAAAGTCAGTTTAAACAGCCAGATAGAAACCATATATTCCCAAAGTATTCTCCAATGTGGGAATAATAGTTTTCCTGTTTTAGCTGAGTCAAACCAAACTGTATAAGCATAAAAATCAGGTAAAACTATCGTAGTATTTTGACCTTGGTTATTCGCCCACAAATGATAATTCGGAAAGAACATAGTCAATGATTGTTGGGAATGGCTTCTAGCAAAGAATAGGTATTCAGGAATTTCATAAAATTCACCAAGTAAACCAATTCTTAACAATAAGATGGCATCGGCACTACCATAACTACCCATAGGTGGTATTTTTTTCAGAACCCTGGCACGAATTACTCCATACATTTGATAGCAGAGGTGTTTGGACATCAACTCGTGAAACCGCTTGTAGGGTTCTTCTGCATCTGTGTTGAGTTTAATATTGTAGTTGTGGAGAAAATCACCGTTTTCATCAATGTAATATACATGAGAATGGCACAACACTACTGTGGGATTATTGTCAAGTACCGTAACACATTTGATGAGAAAATCTGAAGCGTGTAAATCATCATAAGCTGCCCATTTAAAGTATTCGCCCACAGATAATTCAAAGACACGATTGAAGTTACGTGAGCAACCGAGATTAGTATCATTGCGGTAGTAACGAATACGTTGGTCTTGAGCAGCGTATTCTCGACAAATTGCTTCAGTATTATCTGTGGAAGCATTATCTGAGATGATTAACTCGAAATCTGTAAAGGTCTGAGCTAGAAGTGAATCAAGGGCTAACTTGATAAATTTTTCACCATTGTATACAGGTAATCCAATACTCAACTTAGGAGGATTTTTGTGCATATAATACAATGTCATGTAAAAGTGAAAACTAGCTTTTAAATATCATTGTTTTGCAGCCATTCTTGGGTGATTCGTAAACCATGTTCTAAGTCAATTTTTGGTTTATAATCTAACAAGTTTTGTGCTTTAACAATGGAATAAGCATGAGGACGACTCATGAAATCTACAGACTCTGGGAGGATATCAGCTTTTTTGCGAAAAAGTTTTTGTCCCTGGGCGCGAAGTTTGAGAAATAACTTCATTTCATCTTTGGGTAAAGACATGGGCGCAGCTAAACCTGCCATTGCTGCCAAACGGATAAAATACTCTTTCCAAGAGGTTTTTTCACCGTCAGTAATGTTAAAAATTTCGCCGTATCTTTCTTTTTCTATGGCGAGAAAAACAGCATCAATCAAGTTATCGACATACACATGATTCATGACTCCTTGACCATCATTAGCATAAGCAAATAATTTTTGGCGCATCATCAAAATAGGTCTTACCACCCAAGGAATACTTCCCGGCCCATAAACATCTCCAGCACGAATAATGATGACACCAAAATCTGGGGGGGAATTTAAGGGTAAAAGTTCAGTTTCGGCTTCTATTTTTGTCTGACAGTAAGGGTTATTCTCACCAGAGAGAGTTCCAGCCTCTGTAATACCATCTGCATAATTAAAGCCGTAAACCAAGACACTAGAAAGATGAACAAAAGTTTTTACACCAGCATTTTTAGCAGCTTTAGCCATATTGACAGTACCGCCAACATTTACGGTATGAAACTCTTTAATTGTGCCAGTTTCTTGAGCAATTTGGGCTGTATGTAAAACAACATTTACACCCTGACAAGCTTTTTGGGCAATGTTAGCATCAATAATGTTACCAACAATTATTTCAATGCCCAAATTTTGTGCTGTTTTATTCACTTCAGTAGAAGTTTGTAGTCCCCGAACCTTCATTCCTTGGGCCACAGCTAATTCAGCTGCACGCAAACCGATAAATTCATCAATACCAGTGATTAAGAGAGTTTTGTCTTGCAGGTTCATGGAGGTATAGGTGATGTACAAATTAGGTGATTTGACTTGAATAACTAGTCTTAGGTGACAATGCTGTGATTTAGAGAAGGCAAAACTGGCCGATAAGTTAAATAACTAGAAAATATCAGCCGGGTCTGCGGAACGAAGTTTATTAATAGCCAATGACCCGGAAGTGATGCACATCAAAACTGCTGAAACTAAAACAATGATGGCATTATTACTAGTCATCATGATGGGTAACTTAGTGGCCTCCATGGCAAAACTATATAAGCCTATGGAAAAGATAAATCCGGGGATATAACCTAACAAAGCTAGGATTAATGCTTGTTGAAAAACTACATTTAATAGATATCCATTGGCATATCCGATAGCTTTTAAAGTTGCGTAGGCAATTAATTGATTAGCAATATTGCTGTAAAGAATTTGATAAACAATTACTACACCAACCACAGAAGCCATTGTCAGCATCAGGTTAAGTATAAAACCAATGGGTGTTCTCACTGACCAATAGCGTTTCTCAAAATCAATAAAGCCTTGACGGGTAAAAATTTGCACATCATTAGGTAAAGTAGCCGTCAATTTTTGTAAAACTTGTTCTGGGTTGGCATCAGGATTGATAGTGATAACACCGATATCAATCATGTCTGCCGGACGAGTGTTGGGATTGATTCTGAGAAAAGTTGAATCACTGACAATTAAATTACCATCTACACCAAAAGAAGGGCCTAAGGTGAATAAGCCACCTACTCTGACTCTATAACCAATGGGAGCATCAAAGGCAAATATTTCAATTGTTTGCTCAATATTTCCAGCATCAAAATTTTTAGCGATGGGGCCGAACTCCGGGCGGGAAATTCTATCAAAAAGGACAATATCAGGAATTTTGAGTTTGTCTAAGTTTTCGGCAACTTCTGGTATATTAAGTACGGATTTCCCTGGGTCGAAACCAATCACATAGATGGAATATTTTTCGCCAGTGGCGGGATTTTTTAATTTGGCAAATTGCAAATATATGGGGCTAACTGACTGTACACCATCAAAACCTAAGGTTTGGTATAAACGACTGCGGGAAAAACTTTGAGTTGCAGTCAAAGATTTATATTGTGAACTAACTAAGAATAAATCGCCTCGGAGATTTTGATGCAGTGCAGTAGCACTAGAATAAAGTGCATCTTGAAACCCAAGTTGGATAAATGTCAATAGCACAATAAAAGTAATGCCAGCTACAGCCACGAGAAACCGAACTTTTTGCTGGGCTAGCTGTAGCCATGCTAAAGGAATTTTAAAATTCATGGTTGAATACCATTTTGGATGTTGTTTTCAAGAATTCCAGAGTCCTTGGGATTGCTGGGTTCTACTTGTAATGACCTATTATGGGTAATTTCCGGGATTTGATATAAAATCAAAACTAAGCCCAAAAGATACAGAGGAATCTTGTTAGATGTGAATGGCAACATCTACTTGTAAGTTAGTTAAACGCGCTACTCGTTGGCTATCTGCATGGTCATTAATGCTAATTTTTACCTCAACTATTCTGCGGTCTGTATCTGCTGCGGGATTAAGACTGAAAATGCTTTGTCTGTCAACTTGCCAACCAATTTTAGTGACGGTTCCCTCAATTTTTCCGGGAAAGGCATTGCTCGTAATGGTAGCTTTCTGTCCTACATTGACCTTTTGAATATCAGTTTGATAAACTTCTGCCACTACATACATTCGAGATATTTTACCGATCTCAGCAAATCCATTAGTATTAATTACTTCTCCAGTTTTGGCGTGAATTTTTAAAATTTGACCATTGATAGGAGATTTGAGGTAAGTTAATTCTTTGTCTGCTTGTGCTTGTTTGATGGCAGTTAAAGCACTTTTAACTTCAGTTTCTGCTAGTTCCACATCAACAGTACGTACTTGGCTAATACTGTTCAGTTTGGCTTGGGCTTCTTGAAGTTGGTTTTGTAAGGTGTTTTGAGTTCTGTTGAGGCTGGCTTTAGCTTCTTGGAGTTGCTGTTGTGCAGTTTTGAGTTGCAAAGCTTTACTATCTGCTACGGAGGCGGAAACAGCACCTTGTTTGTATAGTTGCTGATATCGGTTGTTCTCCGTTTGGGCGTTTTCTAGTTCAGCTTGGATGCGATTGATTGTGGCTTGTTGAGCAGCTACCTCTCCTTTTAATTGTGACTGTAAACGAGCGATGGCGGCTTTTTGGGCGGCAATATCTCCGGGTTTAGCTCCAGATTTGACTTGTGCTAGTTTAGCTTTAGCAATTTCTAGTTGATCTAACCTTTGTTCCAAGGCTGTTGTGGATCGATGATAATTTTCTAAATATGCCAATACTTGCCCTGCTTTAACTTCTTGTCCTTCCTTCACTAAAGTTTTTTCTACGCGCACACCGTTGATTGAATTGGGCGCAGACAAATTAGTTACTTCGCCTTCCGGTTGCAAACGTCCCAAAGCTGTAACCGCAAGTTTGGCAAGGGTACTGTTGGTTAACACCTCTGGGGCTGTTGTGAGTTGATAGCTCAAGGGATTTTGTGAAAAGCTATAAAAAGTTACTAATCCAGTGAGTAAACTGATAGAAGTTGCCACAATTACCCGCCACCGACCTAGGGGTTGTGGGATTAACAGGCGTTTTTTGTGTGCTGCCATATTTTTATTCCAATTGTACTATGCCAGGGGAGAGCCTAAATGGCTATATCATTTGAATACAATAGTGAATGCAATAAACTGATGTGGAAATTAACCAGGAGGATTTTTATCTCTGTGGTTTTACCTTCAGTGATTTGAAAGGTGTAATTAGTTCTATATAAGGTTGTACGCTTGTACAGCTGCTTTAAATTACTAGATTAACCGGAAACCTAATGGTGGCGTTACTCCAAGTCTTTCTTAGTTTTATCCTACTTTGACAGCGAATCAAGTAGTGTAAAGTACAATATGGCTAATCAAAAGGACTAAATCTTTAAGTGAAGGAGGGGCTGGGAAAAATTAAGTAGGAAAAGTTGACTAAACTTGTTCCTAAGTATTGCAAAATCTTCTGATATTGTCAATCGGTTGTTGGGTATTGGGGATGATAAAAATTTGGTGGTAAAGAAGATAGAATGGTTGTATGTAAACTTTCTGCTAGAAGCGCCAAAGCTGAAAATTTCTTCACTTGCCATTAAACATTTGTGTCGAACCATTGTAGAGACTTGCTAGGGAAAGTGCCTACATTTTTTGTCGAGTATACTAATGCAATGACTGATTGCACTGAAGAATAGTAATTATGCCTATAGTGCCTATAGACGAAATTCGCATTGGTAGTAACCGCCGTCCAGTCAAGGGGGATAAGGTTAACGAGTTGAAGGAGTCGATTAAAACTAATGGTTTATTAAACCCGATTACGGTAGATGAAAAACTGAATTTGATTGCTGGACTGCATCGCTTGACAGCTTGTAAACTGTTGGGGCTAAAAACAGTTGAGTGTCATATTGTTAACTATAACAATGCTGATCAATCCCGGTTGGCGGAGATTGATGAAAATTTGATTCGCAATGAGTTAGAACCACTAGAGCGTTCGGAACTCTGGTTTGAGCGAGACCAAATTTTAGAGCGCATGGGTTTAAGAGCCAAAGTTGGAGATAATCAATACACAGCCAAAGGTAGTGAAACCGTTTCACCACCTTTAAAGCGAACTGTGGAGTTAGCTAAAGAAGTTGGCTACTCTGAACGCACCTTTCAACACGGTAAGCAGATTGCTAAAAGTATTCACTCAGAAGTTAAAGAAATAATTAAAAGTTCTCCCATTGCCGATAGTCCTACAGCACTGCTGAACATAGCTAGGGCTGGTAGTCAAGAACGTTTATTAGCCGAAGCATCTCAAAAGGCTTGGGAGTTAGCGGAGGCTAAGGGAGATGCAGCAGAATCAGCAAAGCAGGCTAAATTAATCGTGGAAGCTAGGGGGAAGCAAAAAGAGTTACAGCTTCTCGCATACAAAAGTGCTATGGCGCAACGAGAAGCTAAATTGACGCTGAAAAAAGGTGAACGCCAACCACAATTAGACATTGCTAATGATGAACTTGGGGTGAAAGTTGGTGAAGAATGGATGTTAGGAAGGCATTTAGTTTATTGTGATCATACTGCTAGTTCAAAATTTAGAAACTTGTTACCATCAGATGCAGCTTTAGCCATCGCCACTCTGTCCCATACTTGGGAGCACAATTATTTGGTAGACGAGGCGCGGGTTGTGGCGGTGCTCCGTTCTCAGGGTCAGATTTATCATTTTTATCGCCATAGCCAAATGCCCTTTCAATATGAATTAGTTCTAGGTAATCTTTATGTGGGAATTTTTTCTCATCAATCCATATCTCAACCACAGACACCAATTAATATTGACGGTGTAGAGGGTATTGTTAACTACTTAATTAATTTGTATACCAATCACAACAATTTTGTCATTGCTCCGTTTATGGGAAACGGAGAAATTCTCATTGCTTGCGAAAGAATGGGGCGGATCTGTTTTATTGGCGATGAAAATCTTCAACTGGTGCATCGGGGAATGATGCGCTGGCAAAGATGGACTGGTAAACTACCGCAGAAAATTGGTTCAATTGATTTATAGTTGACTCACAAACTTATTGCTAAATGTGTAACTGCTTTGTCAGATATTAAAACAGGGAACAGTGAACAGGGAACCTAGATGGTGTCAAAGTTTAGGGAATTCATAACAAATCAATTTTGTTTATTATGCACTGTCCTATAAATTGATATTTGCTTTATTCATTACCATTATCTTATATAGGTATTTTTATGTTTAAACATTACCGAATTTTGACATTCAATTGTGATGTTATGCCAACAAAATTGAGATTAGTCCGGTTGTGAACTATGTAATAATTTGAGTTTAGCTTCATGTATTGGACATACATACTAATTGTCAATCAATGCTTTTACAGGAATTTATGCAAATTCTGAGTCTGATATTTTAGTTATTAAATATACTTGGATATAGTTTATTTTTCAAAAACCCTACTAGCAAGAATCTAGCTTTTTTATAAAAATACTTTAAACAAATGATTTAGTTTCTGTGAATCATGCTATTCTTTTTATTAATTCAAACCTTTGAGAGCGGCAAAGGAAATTAGTTATTTTGTGTAAATTTGAAAAAGCAAAACTAAACCTAACCGCCTTGGCATCACCCTATAAGTGTGTGAGTTTTGCTTGCTGAAAAGTGCATTAATTCGCAATTCAGGGTAATGTTTTTTCTGTAACGAAGTTGTCAACTTTTCTGAGTCAAATTGCTTAAAATAAATTATCCTGGACGCTGACACTGGCTATGGCATTTATCAAGATACAGAACGTTGTCATTAACACCAGCTACGTAGCTGCGGTTAGGCTAGATACTCAAACTAGTTTGGGAGAAAAAAGCGTTTCTGTCCTAGTAGCTACTCCTCAGTTTACCTTGATTCAGTGGGATACAATTGCTCAAAATCTCTGTGATTACGAATGGATAGAATTCACTGGTCAAGCAGCTAATGTACTCCGAGACTATTTTACCAGTTTCAACAACGTTATTGACCTCTTGCCTCAACATCAAGAATCCATTGTTGGATAACATTATTTCACAAATGCTGTATGCCGAAATGCCTGAAAATCCTGAAAGCATGAATTAATTGGGGCAAAACAGCAGTTATCGTGTTGTGTTGATTGACAAACAAGCAGTTACAGGATATTTCATCGAGAGTGAAGTACACAAAGGTAGGATGTCCACGGCATCAGATTAATAATGTGCAAATATGTTGAAAATGTGTACTTCCTATAGTTGCCAATTGCGATAGATTATACCAATTTTTAACAGTCAGATAAAATCTGAATTCTTAATTAAAAATTAGGAATTGGTATTGGGCAACGGAAATTACTGTAGCTATGGTGTCGCCACACAAGCCATCACACTCCACAGTACTTAAGAACAATATATGCCTTATGTCTGCTTATTCCATAGATACGGCTTTGTCAGAATTGGAGAGCCTTGTCAACAGTGTTGAGAAAACTTTGATTAGGTCAATAGAAGAAAAAAAATTGCACAAGGAAAAACCAATGTCAGTTAACAAAATTAATAGAAAATTAGCGCAAAATCCCATCGCTATTGTGGGTATGGCTTCTTTGTTACCTCAAGCCAGAAATTTACGGGAATACTGGCAAAATATAGTTGACAAAATTGATTGTATTACCGATGTTCCGGCTACACATTGGAGCGTAGAAGATTATTATGACCCTAACCCCAGAACCCCTGAAGATAAAACCTATTGTAAACGAGGCGGGTTTATTCCAGAAGTTGATTTTAACCCTATGGAGTTTGGTATTCCTCCCAGCATCTTGGAAGTTACAGATATTTCTCAGCTATTAGGTTTAGTTATAGCTAAAGAAGCAATGGAAGATGCTGGTTATGGTGAATCTCGAGAGTTTTGCCGGGAGAAAGTCGGGGTAATCTTGGGGGTAGCTATGGCCAAGCAATTAGGAATGCCACTTTCGGCTCGATTAGAGTATCCTGTTTGGGAAAAGGTACTCAAAAGCAGTGGTATTTCCCATCAAGATACCCAAAAAATTATCGAAAAAATCAAAAGCGCCTATATCAAGTGGGATGAAAATGCTTTTCCTGGGATGTTGGCTAATGTAGTGGCTGGACGAATCGCGAATCGCTTGAACTTTGGCGGTACAAATTGTGTAGTTGATGCGGCTTGTGCTAGTTCCTTTGGTGCTTTGAAAATGGCCATTAGCGAACTGGTGGAATATCGTGCTGATATGATGCTGACTGGTGGTGTTGACACTGACAACACCATCATGGCTTACATATCCTTCAGTAAAACACCAGCTGTTTCTCCCAGTGAAAACGTCAAAGCTTTTGATGCTAAATCCGATGGGATGTTACTGGGTGAAGGCGTGGGTATGGTGGTTCTCAAACGCCTAGAAGATGCAGAACGGGACAATGATAAAATTTATGCAGTTATTAAAGGCATCGGTACTTCTAGCGATGGTCGCTACAAGAGTATTTATGCTCCCCGGAAGGAAGGTCAAGTTAAAGCTTTAGAACGTGCTTATGATGATGCTGGCTTTTCTCCCGCAACTGTGGGCTTGGTGGAAGCTCACGGTACTGGTACAATGGCTGGCGACCCTACAGAATTCGGTTCTTTAAAGGAATACTTTAGTAAACATGATTCCCAAAGACAGCATATCGCATTGGGTAGTGTTAAGTCCCAAATTGGACATACTAAAGCGGCGGCTGGAGCAGCAAGTTTGATTAAAACAGCTTTGGCACTGCATCACAAGGTTTTACCGCCTACCATTAATATTACTGAGCCGAACCCTAAATTGGACATTAAAAATTCATCATTCTATTTAAATACTGAAACTAGACCGTGGATTCGGGCGGAAGGAGATGCGCCAAGACGTGCTGGTGTCAGTTCTTTCGGCTTTGGTGGTACAAATTATCATGTGGTTTTGGAAGAATACGAAACTCCAGAAAACCTTCCCTACCGTTTACACGGTTCTGCTCGTGAGGTGCTGTTGTATGCTAGCAATCCAGCACATTTGTTGACTAAATGTGAAGAAACCCTGGGTAAGTTGCAATCAAATGATGGTAGTACACATTTTGCTTCCTTAGTTAAAGAATGCCAATCAATGGAGATTCCCGCTGTCGCAGCTAGGGTTGGATTTGTGGCGGAAAATCTGCAAGAGGCTTGTAAGTTGATGCAAGTTACTATTGACTGGCTCAAACAAAAGGCTTCTGTAACTTCTTGGGAGCATCCCCAAGGTATTTACTACCGTTCCTCTGGGATAGACTTGGGGGGAAAGGTGGTTTCTCTATTTTCTGGACAAGGTTCCCAATATTTGGAAATGGGGCGGGAAGTGGTTATGAACTTTCCGATTATGCGCCGTCTGCATGGCTGTATGGATAGTTTGTTGCTTAAGGATAATTTGCAACCACTTTCTGAAATTGTGTTTCCTCGTCCGGTGTTTGATGAGGCAGAAAAAAATGCCCAAATTGCTGCTCTGCAACGGACAGAATATGCTCAAAGCGCCATTGGGGTGTTTAGTGCTGGTCTTTATTCCATATTGCAACAAGCTGGATTTAAATCAGATTTTGTGGCGGGACACAGCTTTGGGGAGTTAACAGCTTTGTGGGCTGCGGGTGTTTTGAATGAACAAGATTACTTGTTTCTTGTGAAATCTAGAGGTCAAGCCATGGCCGCGCCAGAAGACCCAGACCATGATGCTGGGAGTATGTTGGCGGTGAAGGAAGACATGAGTAAAGTTGCAATGGTATTGCGGAGTTTTCCCCAGGTGACTATTGCTAATTTTAATTCTCCCACGCAAATTGTTTTGGCAGGACCGACGGGAGAAATTGATAAGGTGAAACAAGCTTTACATAACCAAGGTTGTACGGCTGTGTTGTTACCTGTGTCCGCAGCTTTCCACACTCCGCTTATTGCTTTTGCTCAAAAGTCTTTTGCTATCGCTATTAAGTCTGTTAAGTTTAATAGTCCCAAAATCTCTGTGTTTACCAATGTTACGGGTAAACCCTACCCCCAAGAACCCCAAGTTATTCAAAAAATCCTGGAAACTCACCTCTCTAGCTCGGTGATGTTTAAACAAGAAATTGAAAATATCTATGGGGCGGGTGGCTATTGCTTTGTAGATTTTGGGCCGCGCCGCATTTTAACTAACTTAGTTAAAGATATTTTGGGCGATCGCCCACATTTTACTATTTCTTTGAACCCTAGCACCCACAAGGATAGCGATCGCTCCCTACGGGAAGGGGCTGTACAGTTGCGTGTACTAGGGGTGGCTTTGAAAAACCTCGACCCTTATCAAGTTGAACTTGCACCACCCCCAGGGTCGAAGAATGCCTTAAATGTGCGTTTAAAGGGCATTAACTATGTGTCGGAAAAAACTAAGAACGCCTTTACTCAAGCTTTACAAAACGGACATAAAGTTAGTTTACCTGTCACCCCTACTGTTGAATTCTCTGAAGTTGCGGTAACTACTCCACCAGTGAAAGAACTCAGTACCAATGGACTTGTTACCCGTACTACAGATAGTTTCCCTGAATTTTCACATAACTCTAATGACTTTGCACCCCAGCCGCAAATGAATCCCGTGATTCCTACTGCAATAGCCCAGGAAGTAAAGATGCAACCAACCCCAGAAAAACCTGTGAATTTTGACCGGGCCTTAGAAAGTTTAGAATATTTGCTGACACAGTTCCAGCAAAATCAAACTGACAACTTACAGGTCCACGGAACTTATCTGCAACATCAGATGGAATACACCAAGGCCTTTTTCCAATTGATGCAGCAACAAAACGCTCTATTTGCCAACAACAAATCTTATCCTGAAGGATCACAACTTCAGCTGGTTGTCCACCAAAGTCTAGAACGGGGGATGATGCAGTTTCACAGCCAACAAGGTGAAACTCTACGGATTCATGAGCAATATCTTCTCGAACAGTTAGAATACGCTAAAAACTTTTTCCAACTCATACAACAAGAATATTCTCAAATCATTTCCAGTCAAGTTACTACTCAGCCTAGGGAGACAGTTGTGATTAAAACAGCACCTGATCCCGTGGTAGCAGCACCCAGCAACCCATGTGCTCCTCACATTGACTTAACCGACTTGGGTAAAAACTTATTAGCCATCACCAGTGATAAAACTGGCTACCCAATTGAGATGCTGGAAATGGATATGGACATGGAGGCTGATTTAGGAATTGATTCTATCAAACGAGTTGAAATCTTAGGGGCGTTACAGGATATTTATCCTGACCTACCCAAGCCAAATTTAGAAGAGTTATCAGAAAAACGCACCATCGGTGAAGTTGTTGAATATCTGCAATCTTGTGTCTCTGGCAGTACTTCTATGACTACTCAAGAAGTCATGCTAGAATCCATTCAGTCCCCCTTGCCCCTTATTCTCCCAGGGGGTAACGATATCCCCAACCCCGTAGAGACCACCAACTTGGTTGTCTCTACCCCCCCTGTCACAGAAGAGGAAATAGCAACTGCTGATAATTATGCAGACTTAGGTCAAACTTTGTTAAGCATCACCAGTGATAAGACTGGCTACCCAGTGGAGATGCTAGAAATGGATATGGACATGGAGGCTGATTTAGGAATTGATTCCATCAAACGGGTAGAAATATTGGGAGCAATACAAGATAAATACCCCCATTTACCTCAGCCCAATCTAGAAGAACTGGGAGATCTCCGCACCATCGGTCAAATAGTTGATTATCTCCAGAAGCTGGGGGGCGGCGAAAAAAAAAAGTCACAATCAAAGTTTAGCCATCAGCCAGTCCAGGTAATTGACGGTGTTGCACGCCGTCCGGCTAAACTTCAATTCTTACCACCACCGGATAGTTTAGATTTCGCCTTACCACAGGGACACGTTACTTTGATCACCGATGATGGTTCCCTCACCACTTCGCAATTAGCTGAAGCTTTAAGGGATGGCGGTGCGAAAGTGGTGGTTTTAAGTTTCCCCCCATCCCTGGTTCCCCAACAATCACCTTTACCAGCCAAAGTGAATCGTGTAGTCCTGGCGGATATGACTGAAGAATTACTCCAACATAAATTGTCCGCCATCGCGACTCACTTCGGCACTATTGGGGCTTTCATCCATATTCATCCTGTATTTTCCACCCACCAAATACCTGCTTACATACCACAAGAAAAAGAAATTGTCAAGCACCTATTTTTCATGGCTAAACATCTTAAGCAATCTCTAAATCAAGTGGCGCGTTATCAACGCAGTTGTTTCTTAACTGTAAATCGTTTAGATGGTGCTTTTGGGTTAGAGCATAATATTAACTTCGGAGCCATCGGCCCTGGGTTATTGGGATTAACCAAGTCTCTGAAGTGGGAATGGCCAAAAGTGTTTACTCGTGCAATTGATTTGAGTCCGGCTTTAAATGCTCAACAATCAGCAGAATATATTATCGCTGAATTGTATGATCCAAATCTTTATATCAGTGAAGTTGCTTATGGTTCCCAGGGACGTGTGACTTTAGTTGGTGATTTCCAAAACTAACCTTAAGAAGGGAGGTATGACCATATCTCCCTCTGGGTGACAACAATAATTAGTGCATAACGCGTTCACTGTTAACCGAAAAATAAACTCACCCATCAACTGTCAACCCCCAGTTGTTTAATTATAAATTCCCAATCATATGACTATACAGACTCAGGTTCGTCCTTCATCGGTTTTTGTTGTAAGTGGTGGCGCAAAAGGAATTACGGCTGAATGTGCAATTAAAATGGCGCAGCACCAACCTTGTAAGTTCATTTTGCTGGGTCGTTCTGAACTTTTAGAAGTTGAGCCGGAGTTTGCTCAAGATTGTTTCGAGGAAGCAGCGTTGAAGAAACGCATTATGGATAATCTTCTGGCTCAAGGGGAAAAGCCTACTCCTATGAGTGTATTGAAGACATATAACAAAATTGTTTCTAGTCGAGAAATTAAGAAAACCATTACCAGGATCAGACAAACAGGCGCTGAGGCAGAATATATTAGTGTTGATGTCACAGATATTGCAGCTTTACAGCAAAAGTTGGCTGGTGTGGGTGCAATTACTGGGATTATTCACGGGGCGGGAAATTTAGCTGATAAGTTAATTGAAAAGAAAACAGATCACGATTTTGAAAAAGTTTATACCGCTAAGGTGCAGGGATTAGAAAATCTGTTGGCTTGCGTAAATCTTCAGCAACTAGAGCATTTAGTATTGTTCTCCTCCGTGACCGGATTTTACGGCAATATAGGACAATCTGATTATGCCATCGCTAACGAAATTCTCAATAAATCAGCCCATCTCATCAAGCAAAATTATCCTCAGTGTCACGTGGTGGCCATTAACTGGGGTGCTTGGGATAGTGGTATGGTGTCCCCAGAATTAAAAAAAGCCTTTGCAGATAGGGGTATTGATGTTATTCCTGTGGATGTGGGTACACAAATGCTCGTCAACGAATTGCACCCTGCTCATAGTGACACTGCACAAGTTGTCATTGGTAGTCCACTTGTTCCCCAAGCTAGAGAATTAGATTCTCAACTGCGAACTCACTGTATCCGTCGCCACATGAAACTGGAAATCAATCCTTTTTTATATGATCATGTGATTGCAGGTTCCCCAGTATTACCCGCCACCTGTGCAATGTCATGGATTATCAATTCCTGTGAAGAAATTTATCCAGGTTATCAATTAGTAAATTATACAGATTTCAAGGTTTTGAAAGGAATTACCTTCAATGATACTTTAGCTAAGGAACACATTTTAGAAATAGAAGAAGTTGAAAAGGTCAACCCACAAAGAATTAAAGTTAAAGCTAAAATATTGAGTCAAAATAGCGCCGGAAAAATTCATTACCATTTTAGCGCTCAACTGAACCTGCATCGAGAAATTCCCCCTGCTCCTACCTATGAATTCATCAATCTGAATCCAGATTACATCATTACCACCACGGGCAAAGATTTCTATCAAAATGGAGGCTCTACCTTATTTCATGGCTCTTCGTTTCAGGAAGTGCAAAGAGTTTTAAATATTACTTCTGATAAAATCACTACAGAATGTTTGTGGACAGAAATCAGCGCCAAAAAACAAGGACAATTCCCGTTTCGTTGGGTCAACCCCTATACAACAGACCTGAGTATGCACGCCTTATGGATATGGACACAGCACTTTTATCAAGAAGGTTGTTTACCGGGAAAAGTAGAGAAATTTGAACAATTTTCCCCCACACCACACAACGAACCATTTTATGTATCTTGCGAAATAAAAAATAAAACATCAAGCAGTGCGATGGCAGATTTCATTATCCACGATAATCAGGGAAAAGTATACTCGCGAATGCTAGGAGCTCATGCAATTATTTGGTCAATGAAACAACTCAAAAGTTAATCTCAGCTAGAGGTTAGGGAAGGGGGTTTCAGAATTTCTCAGGGGTGAAAGTATCTACCTATTTCATTAATTGTGTTTCCTATTTTTTCACCATTGACAACTCTGAGAGGATGTCTAGAAACTTTTTATTACCCGATATAACAGGGTTTCATCTTGATTCAGTAAACCCTAAATAAACCTCTGTCTAGAGTACACAGAAAAATACATCTTGGGTTTTTATTTGCACCTGTCTACTAACAAAATAATTCTCAATTTTGGGGAAGAGCGTAAATCCTGAATTCTTTTTAATACCCCACATCTGTTGAGGATATAACAATGGCAAAAATAGCTATCATCGCATTATCATGTTTATTTCCTGATGCTAAGAATCCTGAAGAATTTTGGCAAAATCTTGTTTCTCAAAAAGATGCCAGAACATCAGCTAATATTGCAGAAATTGGCGTAGATCCCAGCATTTTTTACCATCCAGTTAAAGGCACACCAGATAAAACCTATTCCCTCAAAGGTGGATATATCCGGGACTTTAAATTTGATGCTTCTGAATATAATTTACCACCAGAATTACTTGCAGGTTTAGATGACACTTTTCAATGGTCATTATATGCTGCAAAACAAGCGATAACTAATGGCGGTTACTGGGGAAATCACAACATCCTCGCTAAATGTGGGGTAATTCTGGGTAATCTTTCTTTTCCAACCAAGCTTTCCTATCAATTATTTTCTCCTATTTATCAGCAAGCGATCGCCCCTGCTGTTCAAGAACTTTTGCAAAATGAAAATTTCAATTTAGCCACTTTACCAACAGGAACTCAAGCATCTGTTTACAACGCCATGATTTCTGGCTTACCAGCATCAATAGTTGCTCAAGCCTTATCGTTATCTAGAATAAATTTATGTCTAGATGCTGCTTGCTCATCATCATTTTATGCTATTAAGTTAGCGTCTCATTATCTATCATCTCACAAAGCTGACATGATGTTAGCGGGAGCTATCAGTTGTGCAGATGCGCTGTTTGTGCGGATGCTATTTTCTGGTGTCCAAGGCTTTGCGGAGGATGGTACAAGTCGCCCTCTAGATAAAACATCCAGAGGTTTGATTCCCGGCGATGGTGTGGGTATGGTACTCCTAAAAAGATATGCCGATGCTGTCAGAGATGGGGACAATATTCTCGCCACAATTTGCGGTAATGGACTCTCTAATGATGGCAGAGGTAAGCACTTACTTAGCCCCAACACCAGAGGACAAGTCCTCGCCTTTGAACGAGCCTATCACGAAGCCAAAATCAGCCCCCAAAGCATTGATTATCTAGAATGTCATGCTACTGGGACATTACTAGGAGATACCACTGAACTGAACTCCATAGCTACCTTTTTTGGTGAACATCAAGCATCACCTTTAGTGGGTTCTGCTAAAGCCAATGTCGGCCATTTATTAACTGCGGCTGGCATGGTGGGCTTAACTAAGGTAATTATGAGTATGTCTGAGGGGGTAATTCCAGCCACTATTGATATTGATGCACCTTTAGCCTCGGACAATAATATCATTTCCAGTGACAATATTGTTAGAAAAACAATACCATGGCCTAACAACAATACACCAATTAAACGAGCAGCCATCAGTGCCTTTGGATTTGGCGGTACTAATTCCCATTTAGTGATTGAACAAGGTACCACAAATTTAGATATTAACTTAGATGTACCTGTACCACAGGCAAAAATAGCTATTGTCGGTATGGATGCCTTTTTTGGGGGCTGTAACGGATTAGATGCTTTTGAACGCAGCATTTATGAAGGAATCCAGCATTTTATACCTCTTCCGCCATGTAGATGGCAAGGTATAGACCAGCAAACAAACTTATTAAAAGAGTGTGGTTTAACCGATGGTAAACCACCAATAGGAGCATACATTCAAGACTTTGAAATTGATACTTTAGCCTGCAAAATTCCTCCCAACGAAGTTGAGAAAATCAATCCCCAACAACTATTAATGTTAAAGGTTGCTAACCGTGCTGTTCAAGATGCAGGACTGAAAGAAGGGGGAAATGTAGCAGTCATTGTAGCTGCGGAAACTGAGTTTTCTGTACATCAATTACAGCAACGATGGAATTTACCTTGGCAAGTAAAAGCAGGCTTACTCACAGATAATATCGTCCTACCAGATCAAGACCTTGCCCAATTAGAAAGGGTTGTTAAAGATAGCATTCATCATCCAGTAGAAACCGGCGAGTACGTCAGTCACATCGCCAATATCATGGCCAGTCGAATTTCCGCCTTGTGGAATTTTACTGGACCCGCCTTTACCATGACTGCTGGTGAAAACTCTGCTCTCAAAGCCTTGGAAGTGGCACAAATGCTATTAGCCACTGGGGAAGTCGAAGCTGTGGTTTTAGGTGCAATAGATTTGGCTGGTGGTGTAGAAAATGTCTTATTACGAAGTCGATTAGCCAAGGTAAATCAAGGTATCAATACCTTGAGTTTTGACGAAAACGCTGATGGTTGGATGGTTGGTGAAGGTGCTGGTGCAATTGTCCTCAAGGGTTATGATACAGCCCAAAAAGAGCACCAACGGATTTATGCTGTACTGGATGCTGTTACTTTTGCACAATCCACAAATGATGCTTGTCAACAAGCTTTTGACCTAGCAAAAATTCAACCTCAAGAAATTAACTATGTAGAAGTAAATGGTAGCGGTATTCCTGAACAAGACCAAGGCGAAATCATGGGCTTATTACAAGCCTATCCCAAAACTGGTAATGGTCTACAATGTGCCATTGGTAGCATTAAAGCTAACATCGGTCATACTTATACAGCCTCAGGAATTGCCAGTTTAATTAAAACTGCACTTTGTCTTTATTACAGATATATTCCCGCTACTCCTCAATGGTCTGGTGCAAAAACACCAGAATTATGGGAAGGTAGCCCGTTTTATGTAGCTACAGAATCTCGACCTTGGTTTGTTGATAAAGGTGCTACCCGTCGTATAGCCGCCATTAATAGCATAGGTATAGATGAGACTTGTGCCCATATCATCTTGTCAGAAGACCCAGAGCAAAAAGAGCGTGAAAGTAAATATTTAGAGCAAATGCCTTTTCATCTGCTCCCCATAGCAGGTGAAAATCAAAACAACTTACAAGAGGTTTTGAACCAACTCCAAAAAAGTATAGAAGATAGTTCTTGCTTACCAAGTACTGCAAGTCAGACCTTCACAACTTTTAAAGAACATTCCCAACCTAAATATGCTCTAGCAATTACCGGACGTAACAAAAAAGAACTACTTAAACAAATTGATGCTGCTCGTAAAGGTGTAAACATAGCTTTTGCACAAGGTACAGATTGGCAAACACCAGTGGGTAGTTATTTTACCGCCAAACCCCTGGGTCAAACTGCAAGCATTGCTTATGTTTATCCAGCCGCCGTTAATTCCTACATCGGTATTGGTCGCACTGTATTCCGCTTATTCCCCAAAGTCTTCGAGGACTTGAAGATTAATAATCTTTATAACCGTGCAGCTGATGTCGAGAAATTAGTTTATCCCCGTAATTTTTCTAAACTCTCCACCAGACAACTAGAAACCCTAGAAAAAGAACTCTTAAATGATTCCCTGGCGATGTTTGAAAGTGAAATCGCCTTCGCCAGATACATGACAGCAATTTTCCGAGATGATTTTCAAGTCAAACCTCAATGTGTCTTTGGCTATAGCTTAGGTGAAACCAGCATGATGGTAGCCCAAGGAGTTTGGAGTGATTTTGAAGGCGGTAGTAACACCTTGAATTCATCACCTTTGTTTGGGGATAAATTATCTGGGGCTAAAAATGCTGTCCGTCAGTATTGGGGGTTAAAAGATACCAGAGAATTACAAGGAGATAACTTCTGGGCTACTTATGTACTCATGGCTACTCCCTCTCAGGTGCAAGAATGTCTCAAACATGAGCAGCGAGTTTATTTAACTCAAATCAATACATCAGAAGAAGTCTTAATTGCTGGTGAAAAAACAGCCTGTGAGAGAGTGATTAAAACCCTTGGTTGTAACGCTTTCCCCGCACCCTTTGACCATGTAATTCATTGCGAAGCCATGGTGTCAGAGTACGAAGAAATCGCCAAAGTTAATAGCCTACCAACACAAAACCTACCAGGAATAACTTTTTACTCTGCTGCTGACTACCAGCCTATTCTACTTGAGAGAAATGTCATCGCTAGCAGCATAGCCACCGGATTATGCCAACAACTTGATTTTCCACGATTAGTCAACCGTATCTATGACGATGGCGTAAAAATATTTGTGGAAGCTGGGGCTGGTGGAGTTTGTTCTCGATGGATTAGTAAAATCTTAGAGAATAAAGAACACATCACCGTATCCCTCAATCGTAGAGGTATGGATGACCATACTTTAATAGTTAAAGCTTTAGCAAAACTTGTCAGCCATGGAGTCAATTTAGATTTATCTCCCCTGTACAATCTCACCACTGCACCAAGGAAGCAAAACAAACTAACCCTGAGAAAAGTTACCTTGGGTGGTAAATCAGTTACTCAAACTATATTGAGTGAAGAAAATCGCCAAGCCTTCCAAAATATCGCCAGCAACCTCAACAATTATCGTGTTAAGGAACTGCATCAAAATATACAATTATCTAGAAAATCAGAAAATCTTGATTCTCCTCAAAACCTGAACAAAAATATTGCCCCATTGCCAACTCCACCAGGAGAAGATTCAACAAAAAATATCATGGAACACGGTTTTGAATCTCCAGAAGAATTACAATCTTCTGAGTCAGTCGGCTCTTGGGAACTCACAACCCTACCACCAATTGTGTCATCTCCAGCTATAAACAATCAACTTGATAACACAATTAGAATGCTTGAATTAAACAAAACTCAGTACCAACAACTAAACGATAACAATTACCGCCTCATTAAAAATCACACAGCTTTTCTACAAGCTAGAAACAGTTTTAGTAAACAAATGAGTGAAATCATTCAATTACAATTAACCTGTGCCGAAAACTTACTGAATGAACACACTTGATTGGGAGTATGAATTAGGTTAAAGCAAAGGCGCAAAGGTATAAAGAAACTTCCTGTAATTCAGGAACCCCAACTATTCTAATCCCGGAAGATAATTTCTATTTTCCCCACCTTTGCGTCGTTTGCAATTCCTTAAAAAAACTAGCTGTGACAACAAAAATACCACTGTAAAAGAACCAAAACCAATACTTAATAAACCACCATTAAAAACTTGAGGTATAACTACAGTGACACCCCTAGACACACTACCGGATAAGTATAATAACTTAAAATTTTCTATTTCTTTCCATAGTCAAAACCTCACTTGGAAAGGTTGTTTGAATAGTATATCTTTTCACAAGTCAGGGATAAAAGATAAATTACTAGCATTAGATAAACCTTGTTACATTGTCAAAAGTGCGGGAAAAATTGGTGTAACTAACGAAGGCTACTTATGTTCTCCTGAAAATAACACAACTTCACAAACAGAATTTCTCACCTTTATTCCCCCGGCCACAGTGCAACAATTAGGAGACCCAAATTTCCTAGCTGTTCATGGGGTGAAATATGCCTATGTTACTGGCGCCATGGCTGGTGGTATAGCCTCGGAAGAAATGGTGATTGCTCTGGGAAAAGCCAAGATTTTGAGTTCTTTTGGTGCAGGTGGTTTACCTCCAGAACGTTTAGAAACAGCCATTAAACGCATTCAAGCAGCTCTACCTTATGGGCCCTACGCCTTTAATTTAATTCACAGCCCTAACGACATGGCAATTGAACGCCGTGCTGTGAACTTATACCTTAAATATCAGGTAAGAACAGTAGAAGCTTCGGCATTTTTAGATTTAACCCCCAACATAGTTTATTACCGAGTTGCAGGATTAAGTTTAAATGATGCTAATCAAATTGAAATCAAAAATAAAGTTATCGCCAAAGTTTCTCGTCGAGAAGTAGCCAGCAAATTTCTCCAACCACCACCAGCCAAAATTCTCCAAGAACTACTAGAACAAGGATTAATCACTGAGTTACAAGCTAAACTCGCAGCTAAAATTCCCATGGCTGATGATATTACCGTCGAAGGGGATTCTGGCGGACATACAGATAATCGTCCTTTAGTGTGTTTATTACCTTCTATTATTGCTTTGCGGAATGAAATCCAAGAACAATTTCATTACAACCAAGTGATTAGAATTGGAGTAGCTGGGGGAATTGGTACACCACAATCAGCTTTAGCAGCTTTTATGATGGGTGCTGCTTACATCATGACTGGCTCCATTAATCAATCTTGTGTTGAATCAGGAGCTTGTCAACATACCAAAAAATTATTAGCTCAAGCAGAAATGGCGGATATGATTATGGCCCCAGCCGCCGATATGTTTGAAATGGGGGTGAAGCTACAAGTCCTCAAACGTGGGACAATGTTCCCTATGCGAGCGCAAAAATTGTACGAACTATACCGCAATTATAACTCAATTGAAGATATTCCTTTGGCGGAAAGAGAAAAATTAGAAAAGCAAATTTTTCGCAAAACTATTGCTGAAGTCTGGGAAGGAACCGCAACTTATTTATCCCAGAAAAATCCTCAAAAACTAGGTAAGGCAGTTAATAATCCTAAGCTGAAAATGGCGTTGATTTTTCGCTGGTATTTAGGCTTATCTTCCCGTTGGTCTACCACTGGGGAAAAAGGTAGAGAAGTGGATTATCAAATTTGGTGTGGCCCAGCCATGGGTAGTTTTAATGATTGGGTTCGCGGTTCATATTTAGCTGAACCAAATAATCGCCGGGTAGTTGATGTTGCTGATCATATTATGACTGGAGCAGCGTTTTTATATCGCATTCAAAGCTTAAAAATTCAGGGGATGGAAATTCCTGATGATTACAGTCACTATTGCCCGACTCATTCTCATTTATTGGAGATATAAAAATGACTCTAAAAAAAACTGATACTTCCGCAGATATTCAAGCATGGTTGGTGGCTAATTTGGCTGAGTTAATTGGGGTAGAAACTGATGAAATAGATATTAGTGAAAATTTAGAAACCTATGGTTTAAATTCAGCCCAAGCTATGACTTTGGTTAGCAAATTAGAAAAAATGTTGGGATTTCAACCATCTCCTGTTCTTCTGTGGCATTATCCCAATATTAAATCTCTTTCACAACGTTTAGCTGAAGAATTACAAGATAGCCAAGTTAATTCTTTAGTTCTCAATTTAGCTGCTGAAGTTGTCCTTGACTCCGCTATCAATCCTGACAATGCAGTGAGTGTGTTTGAGGGTGAACCCAAGGATATTTTTTTAACAGGGGGAACAGGCTTTTTAGGTGCTTTTATTATCCGGGAGCTACTACAGGAAACTGATGCAGATATATATTGCTTAGTACGTGCTGCTAATGCTGAAGAAGGCAAAAGCAAACTCCAACATAATTTGACAACTTATGCACTTTGGGATGATAAGTTTAATTCTCGCATTATTCCCGTTGTTGGTGATTTAGCTCAACCACTTTTGGGTATTCCCTCTCAGGAGTTCCACATCTTAGCTGGCAATATTGATACTATTTATCACAGTGCGGCTTTGCTAAATTATGTTTATCCTTATTCAGCACTGAAAACAGCCAACGTTTTGGGCACTCAAGAAGTTTTGAGATTAGCTTGTCAGACTAAAGTCAAACCTGTACATTATGTTTCTAGTGTAGCAGTTTTTGAATCAACTGCTTATGCTGGTCATTTGGTGGAAGAACAGGATGAATTTAATCATTGGGAAGGTATTTATCTTGGTTATTCTCAGACTAAATGGGTTGCAGAAAAGTTAGTTAAGGTCGCTCGTGACCGAGGTTTACCTGTAACTATTTACAGACCACCATTAATTTCTGGAGATAGCAAAACAGGTATTTGCAATACCCATGATTTTATCAATTTGATGACTAAGGGCTGTCTACAAATGGGAAGCTTTCCCGATGTGGATTATATGTTAGATATGTCTCCTGTGGACTATGTAAGTAAAGCCATTGTTTATCTATCAAGACAGAAAGAATCCATTGGTAAAGCATTCCATTTACAACATCCTCAACCCATTTCTTTAAAAGATTTAGTAGAATGGGTGCGGAGTTTTGGTTATCCTGTTAAGATGATTTCCTACGAAGAATGGCAAGCAGAGTTAATCAATAATGTCTCTTCTGTAGATAATCCTTTATACACCCTGCGTCCTTTCTTGTTAGAACGTTGGTCTGATGAACAACTAACTATTCCCGATTTGTATCTGCAAGCAAGAAGACCAATTATTAGCTGTCAGGAAACTCTCAAAGCCCTTGCAGGTAGTTCCATTGTTTGTCCGCCTATTGATTCGCAATTACTAATGACTTACACATCCTACTTGATTCAAAGTGGCTTTTTGACACTTGCCTAGTTTGTTTTTAGGTAAATTATATCTTGCACTGGGTGATGATCAGTGACGGAATCATGCCAGTATAAACCATGATTTTCTGAGGGGCTGAAAATTAGTAATATAACTTGAATTTGTGGTGGTGATATTAATCAACACCCTCCCTCAAGGTTCATAGAACAACTTCCTCCTCGTCATCAGCCCCCAAACCCTCTTTTATCCGGGAAAGTGGCCGTCAAATTTGTTGTTTTCTCCAAGGATTACTCACCATTGTCGCTGATTTAAATGGCAAAGGCATTTGAAAAAATGCCTTATTTCCATTCCCACCTCCTTCTTCTCCATCAATTGCTTTTAATAGCTCTTAAAGGGGTATTTTTTCTTAAGGGGCATAACTTCCTTGTTTTTCCCCCACGACAATGTAAAAAACCTACCCTTGTGAGGGAGGGGGAGTAAAATCTTGATTTTTTCCCATATGGTAAAAGATAAATAATACAGTGGTTAATATTGCCAACACTTCAAATCACAATGATTACTGGCGACAACTACAGCAGCACAATAATTTTTACCGGGGGTTAACTCAAACAAACTCCAATTTTTAGATGTCTGCAATTGTGCAGGTTCGTTGGGATTGAGTAATATTTCAATTTGTTCTAACTGAGCTAGTCCTTCTCCAGTGGCTTTTAAATATGCTTCTTTACAAGTCCAATAACGGAAAAATATTTCTTGCTGTTGCTCTTGAGATAGCGATCGCATGACGGCGTATTCTCTAGGTAAAAAGAATCTTTTGGTGAGGGCTTCTACATCAGACATGGAGCGAATATATTCTAAATCTACACCGATTTCACTGTGATGATTCACTGCACATAAAGCTAACCCTTGGGAATGAGACAAGTTAAAGCATAAGCCACTTTGAGCTAAAGCATTGCCTAATATCGGTTTACCACGCTCTTGATAAGAAAACACCACTTGTTGCGGTTCTATACCTAAGTACCTAGCTAATATCCTCCGTAGGATACCACGACCAGCGATAAAACGCTGCCGATGTTCTTGAAAGTGGAATCGATTAGCACGAGCAACTTCGTCACTGGAGAGAGTTGCTAGCAAATTTTCTTGCTCTGCTGGTGATACATCAAGGTTAATTCGCCATATATGAACATCATTTGGTAATAAAGTCAAATTTGCCGATACAGGTAGCCACAAATGATTAAAATCCGTCATTGATTCCATGAGTCACATTAACTTGGCATTTTGGCACACCTAATTTTAAAACCATAGATACACTATTTATGTGGGATACATTTCATGTGCAAAGTACCAAAAATGAAAATCTTTGGATTAGTTACTTCGGTAACTAATCCACTGATTTTTTATTGAAGAAATGGCAAAGTCAAAGCCATAGCCAACAACCCCAATTTCTCAAGGAAAGTGGAGTAACAAAATGTTTTTATATTGCAATTTAACTCTGACAAACTTTTTAAATTGAATAATATAGGGGAAAAGACTTAGTATCTTTGGGCTT
Source organism: Umezakia ovalisporum Ak1311 (assembly GCF_029891685.1). NCBI lineage: Bacteria > Bacillati > Cyanobacteriota > Cyanophyceae > Nostocales > Nodulariaceae > Umezakia > Umezakia ovalisporum. The sequence continues at coordinate 38,474 of NZ_JANQDJ010000014.1, forward strand.
GACATATACCCGTTCTTGTGGCTCTAAGTGTAACTCGTTAAAGCGATCGCGTGTTAAATGTGCTGCTACTACTTGCCCATCATCTAAAGTTAACTCTATCTGAATTTCCCAACCCAAGTGTATCAATCGAGTAACTGTAGCTGGTGCTGTACTACCATTAGCTTGTCTTTGAATTATCACATCTTGGGGACGTAAAAATACTTGGCTATGTGAAAAATTAAAGTCACCGCTTGGGAAAATATTTGAGGTATTAGATAAGACATTTACAGGGCCAATGAAACTCATGACAAATGCTGTAGCTGGATTGTCGTAAATTTCTGTTGGTGTTCCTATCTGTTCCACACGCCCTTTATTCATCACTACAACTTGATCGGAAACTTCCATCGCTTCTTCTTGGTCGTGAGTGACGAAAACAGTGGTAACATGAACTTCATCATGGAGGCGGCGTAACCATGCCCGCAAATCTTTACGCACTTTGGCATCCAGTGCCCCAAATGGTTCATCTAGCAATAGTACTTTCGGTTCCACAGCTAGTGCTCTAGCTAATGCTACCCGTTGTCTTTGACCACCTGAAAGCTGTGATGGGTAGCGATGACCTAATCCATTTAATTGGACTAACTCTAGTAATTGGTCTACCCGGGCTTTAATTTTTTTAGCTGGTATTTTGCGAATTTCTAACCCAAAGCCAATATTTTGTCGCACGGTGAGATGTTTAAACAAAGCATAGTGCTGAAAGACAAATCCAATATTTCGCTCTTGGACACTTTGATATGTAGCATCCTTTCCAGTTAACAAGATTTTGCCCTTATCTGGCATTTCTAAGCCGGCAATTAACCGCAACAAAGTGGATTTACCTGATCCTGAAGGCCCTAATAAAGCCACCAGTGAACCACTCTTGATTTCCAGGTTGACCTCATTAACCGCTTGAAAGCTCCCGAAATTTTTAGATACATTCTCAACTACTATGCCCACTGCTGCCCTACCTTTAGAACTAATCTACGGCTTATCTCTCGGATTACCGTGCTTTACATATACCACACATAATATTGTTTCGGTTAATTTGAACTAGAGATTTTACCTACAAGTGTGAGAATCGAGAAACTTACCATGAGCAACAGTATTTTGTGAACAAGTTGGGGTGTTTTGCCCTCCTTCTCCTTTCTGGGACGGCCATTGGTCTCAGCCCTGGGCTGGAACCAATGGCAAAATATAATTTAATTTTTAATTTAGTTTTTAATTTAATTTTGCCGATCCTCGTTATTTATATCGAAGTTTTTGTATCGAAATATAAAGGAATATTGCGTTTAAGTCAAAACCTCAAACAAGAGGGGGAAATAAGGCAAAACTCCGTGATAGGATGCTGAGGATAATTGTTTTTATAAACTATTGGGAGAAGACCTTTGACACTACGGGTTGCTGTTGTTGGGTCAGGCCCTGCTGGTTCGTCCGCAGCTGAAACCCTGGCGAAAGCTGGGATTGAAACTTATTTGTTTGAGCGGAAACTAGACAATGCCAAGCCCTGTGGGGGTGCTATTCCCCTATGTATGGTGGGTGAGTTTGACCTACCACCAGAGATTATTGACCGCCGTGTCCGGAAGATGAAAATGATTTCACCTTCCAATCGTGAGGTTGATATCAATCTAGTCAAAGAAGAAGAATATATAGGAATGTGCCGCCGTGAGGTGCTGGATGGCTTCCTGCGCGATCGCGCGGCAAAACTAGGGGCAAATTTAATTAATGCCACAGTTCATAAACTCGATATACCCACAAATAACACGGACCCTTACACAATTCACTACGTTGATCACACAGAAAGTGGATCACAGGGTATTACTAAAACCCTAAAAGTAGATGTAATAATCGGGGCGGATGGGGCTAATTCTCGCATTGCTAAAGAAATGGATGCTGGGGATTATAACTATGCTATCGCTTTCCAAGAGCGGATTCGCTTACCCCAAGACAAAATGGAGTATTATAACGACTTAGCCGAAATGTATGTCGGCAATGACGTTTCTACGGACTTCTACGCTTGGGTGTTCCCCAAATACGACCACGTAGCCGTTGGTACTGGCACAATGCACGTAAATAAGGCCAGCATCAAGCAGTTACAAGCTGGTATCCGTGCCCGGGCTGCGGAAAAGCTGGCAGGTGGTAAAATCATCAAAATAGAAGCTCACCCCATTCCTGAACATCCCCGTCCCCGTCGTGTGGTGGGTCGCATTGCTTTGGTGGGAGATGCGGCTGGTTACGTTACCAAATCTTCTGGTGAAGGTATTTACTTTGCAGCTAAGTCTGGGCGGATGTGTGCAGAAACCATTGTGGAAATGTCCAACAGTGGTGCCAAAATTCCCACAGAAAAAGACCTCAAGGTTTACATAAAACGTTGGGATAAAAAATATGGACTGACCTACAAGGTATTAGACATACTGCAAACAGTGTTCTACCGTTCCGACGCTACCCGCGAAGCATTTGTGGAAATGTGCGATGACATTGATGTGCAGAAGCTCACATTCGACAGCTATCTGTATAAAACAGTTGTTCCCGCCAACCCCATCACTCAACTGAAAATTACTGCCAAAACTATTGGTAGCTTGATTCGGGGTAACGCTTTAGCTCCCTAACAACAGGTGAGAGTAAAAAAAAGACTTATCCAGGAGATGAAGAGTAATTCACAAATTTGCTGTTCATCTCCTTTGTTTTTCCGTGAATTAAATGACAGTAGCCATAACACCAGGTTTAGACCTTTGTAGAGCCTTTAAAAATCCCCTAGCTAAAAGCCAGGGTAAGTATCAAAAATAAAGTATCAAAAATAACTTATCTTCCCAAGCTCCGGGGATCCAGAGCATCCCTCAAGCCATCACCCAACAAGTTAAAAGATAGAACCGTCAAAATAATTAATACGGCAGGAGGCCAAATTAACCAAGGTTGCAGCACCACAATTGAAGCATTAGAAGCTAAGGATAGCATATTGCCCCAAGAAGGATCTGGTTGTTGAATTCCCAAACCAATCAGACTCAATACAGCTTCCGCACTAATAAAACCCGGAACCGCCAATGTGGCAGAAATAATTACATAGGTAGCAGTTTGGGGCAAAATGTGGCGAATAATAATGTAAATTGGCTTGCCACCCATTGCCTGTGCTGCTTGCACAAATTCTCGCTCCTTAATTGATAGCACCTGTCCCCTAATTACCCGCGCTAACCCCGCCCAACTAATCACCGAAGTAATGACGATAATCAACAAAAAGCGTTGGGTACTGGTTAAGCCCGGTGGTAACACTGCACCCAAAGTAACTAATAGATAAATCCCAGGGAAAGTCATGAGCACTTCAGCGACACGCATAACCACACTATCAATCCAACCGCCGAAATAGCCAGAAATTCCGCCAATGATTAGACCCAGGGGAAAGGTAATCAACACGCCGATAATGCCAATAAACAAACTAATGCGACCCCCATGGACTAAACGACTGAATTGGTCGCGTCCTTGCTCGTCGGTGCCCAAAATATTTAACTTGCCTTGACCTGTTGTGCCAAATAAATGCCAACTTATAGGAATACCAGGGAAAATTCTCACTTCTTCCCAGTTAGGGGGTAGTGGTAACTTCAACTCTAACAACCGATACTCACTCCCAAGAATAAACAAACCTATAGGTGTAGGTTTTTCAAAGTCCACAATCAGCTGGCGATCGCCTGTTTCCAGGTCAGTATCTCCTTGGGTGGTAGGATATATGTGAGGCCCCAGGAATTGCTTGTTTCCTAATTGAGAAAACCAATAAATCTGCGTTGGTGGCAGTAGTGAACCGTTTGGCTGTGAAGCGAGAGGATTATAGGGAGCGACAAAATCAGCCCCCATTACCGCCACATAAAAAATTAACAGCACAACTGCCCCAAATCGCGCCAAAGGATTTTTCTGAAGTCTTTGCCACCAATTCATATTATTTATCCTTTGTCACAAATGTTTTCTGATTAATTTATTACATCAATATAACAATTCTATGTACTTTGCCAACACCAACAGCCTCATATCCTCCACTCCTTGGAGAAATCAGGGATTGTTTTAGTTGTCAATTTTCCAGTAAAAGTTAATTCTCTTCTTAGCTCTTTTCATGTTCCACAACAAAAACATTCGAGTAAAGATTAGCCACAATTTGTTTACCCCGCTGTGTGAGAGACAAATAACTTAGTCCATCTTTAATGTAAGGATAAACCCCATTCCAGTAAAACTTAGGGTAGTTTTTACGTAAATCCGCCGGTGTTTTGTAACCCAAAACTTCATTCATTCCAGTTTCTTGGAACTCGTAAAACAAAGAAGTAATTTTTTTTAAGTAACGTGGATCACTTAATTGTCCAATCAAATCAGCCGCCCGCACCAAACCAGCATAGCTAACTGTATCTTGATGATCTTCTGCCACTGGTACAGGAAACCGAGTTAGCTCAATATTAATTTTAATTGCTTCAGCATCAATTAACTTGTGACCACCAAAACGTTCATCAATAAACAGTTTAGCTCTATCAACATGATAGGGAGTAAGAGCAGCATCAGAAGCCCCAGGATGGAGAGAGATCATTTTGCCATTTTGGGCTGTGGTATATAAACCTATTGATTCTCTATCGTCTCGGCAAACTCCTTTAACATAGCCAATATCATGACACACCAAGGAAATGATAAAATGCAGCCAGTCTTCACTAGAAACACGACCCTCCCGGATGTGTTTACCCCGTAAAATCTCCTGACCAACAATAGCAACTAAAATAGAATGTTCAACGTTGTGATAAAGAGCATCGCTATTGGCAATATTTTCCAAAGCCATATTGCCAGCCCAACCGATAATATCTTGATATTCATTTTTTAAGCAACCGTATGTGCGACGATACCCTTCTCGAATTTGTTTAACAAATGCATCAATTAAAATTTCGGTAGCATTGAACATATTAGTTAGTAAAAGAAATAAACTTTTTGCTGTTATGTTGTTATAATTACCCAAAAAAATTGCACATTAAATTTGCTATAATTGCAATTGGCAGCCATGCAGATTTATCAATTGTGGTTTTGGCATCAGCGTCGTTCCTAGGGACGTTTCTACTTACAGCAGTTTTCAAGGAAATAAAGTACAAACCTTAATGTCATAAATCTTGTGGGGTGGTCATCCTGGTTGCCCTTTTGTACCTAATCAGATAAAGTGCGCTGTTAAAGTGCGCTGTAAATCACAATCAAAAGTGATACTTTCTTTGTTGAGAATAGTAGCCACTGTTTTCGGATTCCATCAAATCCCTCAACCGTGAAAATAAACGGTTATCAGCCCTATGTGAGGCATTTAAACCCCTAGGTAACGGCTAATTTTTCCCCTAGGTTTTAGTAGTTAACTAAAAACTGGTTTGTGAGTTACAATTTAAACAGCATAGTGCTATTATAGTAGACAGCCTAACTAAGCATATTCGCGGGTGTAATTCAGTGGTAGAATGTCATCTTCCCATGGTGAACGTCGTGGGTTCGAGTCCCATCGCCCGCTTTTAATAAGAAAATGGTGGAAACAAAGAAAAACCATCGCCCAAGTCCTTGTCCCTCCTGATGGTAGGGGAGAGCGTCTTCCTTCTTACAGGGGTAGGTTTTTTACATTGTCCTTAGGGCTAGACTTGGAACACAAGGAGGTATACACAAGGAAGTTATGCCTCTTATGAAAAAATACCTCTTTAAGAGCTATTAAAAGCAATTGATGGAGAAAAGGAGGCGGGAATGGGAATAAGCCATTTAAACAAATGCCTTTGCCATTGAGTAAATCAGCGATAATGGTGAGTAATCTTTGCAGAAAACAAGAAATCTCACGGCCACTTTCCCGGACAAAAGAGGGTTTAGGGGGCTGATGGCGAAATTTCCGCTGTGGAGGAATGGGAAGAATTAAAATCAAGGCGCAATTGTTTTTTTCCAGGACTTGAAATCTGTCTTAAGAGGTATTTTTGAAAAAATACCAAAGATGCTAGTCTCTTGGGATACTGCAATTAATAAAGCTATGTGATGAAAATAACAATTAAAAAATTAGCTAAAGTGATGTTAGGTGAATACCATAATTTACCTGATTCACCAGGTATTTACTTTATATGCGATGATGCTTATAGGGTTTGGTATGTTGGTATTTCTACGAGTAGCTTAAGACAAAGACACCAAAACCATGAGCGTACTGCGGATTTTAAAAGTAATTGCTGTCAGTGGATATGTTACTTAAATTGGGATAGTGTGGAGGATTTGCATGACTGGGAATACCAGAATATTCAAAAGTTCCAACCACCACTAAACAAAAATTTGACTGAGCCTGAGTTACCCCTCATTGATTTAGGGTATGACGAGTCTGAATATTTCAAGAGATATCAGGAAATTAAGCAGATACAGGCGAATCTAGACCAGGAGTTGGAGGAGTTAAAGCCTAATCTGGTGACGCTGATTGAGAAGCATGGGGGAAAAATCAAAACTAGTAATTTAAGCGCATTTTTAGTGAAAAGGAATACATGGGACTACTCAGAGGAAGTGGAAGCCCTCAACTCCCAGCTGAAGCTAAAGAAGAAAGAAGAGGAAAACACAGGTATAGCTACGGTGAAGTCCGTGACAATTTATCCTGTAGTGCGAAGTGTGGGTTAGTGTAGAGGAAAAATAATATACATAGATGGGGCGATGGCCCCCTGGCTCCTGTTTTGGATTCATCAACGGTCTACAAAACAGCCATCCCGGCTGTTGTTTACCAAAAGCAATAACTCTGCAAATAAAGGTTCTCCCACATTCATTAACCTCAAAGAAGGCATTTTATCAAACATATCTGGGTGAAAAGTAACCATATATTCCTTGCTTTGATAGGTAAGTAACCAAACTTTTTCTTCTTGGGGCTCAAACATCACCCCAGCAGATTTGAGAATTGCTGAAGAGGTAAATAAATCCTCAATAGTTTCTAAACTCAAAGGAGTAGGTGGAATAGGTTCTTTAATTTCTGCTAAATCAGCATCAAGATCCATGATAATCATTGTTTCCATATCTGAAGGAATAGGTGTATCTAATGTCAAATCAAATTCCGACATCAAAACGTCTTCCTCTTCTGGGTCAGCACTCATTACAGCTTGTTCAATGAAGGTGGGAACCTGAGCTAAAATTGGTTGTAGATTACCCACCACATTAGCAAAAGCGTTAATTCTATCCCGCAGTTTTTTATAAACTTTCGCTTCCACAGTGCCGTCATAGTAAAAATTGTGGATTCTTACAGTGGGATACCTCTGTCCAATGCGGTCAATTCTACCAATACGCTGTTCCACCCGCATGGGGTTCCAAGGCATATCATAATTAATCAACACACCACAATTTTGTAAATTTAAACCTTCCGACGCAGATTCAGTACACAGAAGAATCTTAATTTCATCTTGGCAAAATCGGCTTTTAATTTTTTCCTTGGGAACTAAACACCAGGTTGGTTGACTGTTGACCCTTGACTGGGAACTGTTGGTAATTAAGACTTCTCCACCGCGACCGGAGTAACAAGCTACTTGGCTACCATATAACTCCTGTAGAGTGTTTCGCAGATAATCCATGGTGTCAGTATACTGGGTAAACACTATTACACTTTCTCGCTCCGTTAATTCTTGACGTAAAACTTCGATAAACCGAGAAAGTTTAGTATCTTCACCAGTATTTTCACACCGAGTTAATAAATCTTCCAGGTATTGAATTTCCTGGGGGTCTACGGGTTCAAAGAAAGATTCCAACCCAGCAATTACTGCATCATCTGCATTATCCACATCTAATAAATCATCATCAGTTAAAATGCTTCCTTGTTGAGTTAACAAATAATCTAAACGGCGCTGTAAAGATGATTTGACCGCATAAAATGAACTGGTGAGGCGCTTGCGGTAAAGGGTCATTAAAAAACCTAAACAGGAACGCTGGTCTTTTTGTGCTAGTCGATAAAAATGACGGACATAATCGCTCACACCAACATAAAGGGGTACTTCCCGTTGTGCTTCTAGGGTAATGGCGTTATCTTGCACAACTCTAGTGGGAATATCCTTTTTTAGTAATCCCCTTTGATAGTATTGTCTGAGAGTTTCCCGGGTGTGGCGAAACATTAAATCTTTTAAAGGAGTATTCACCGTTAAGTATTGACGGGAGGTATTGATAAACTCTTCATCCCCCAACAGTTGTTTGTGATTAGAGATTTTTTTACCCCTTTGCCAAATATCCTGTAACTTATAAGCCAGGATGCGATTAACTCCATTACCTCCAGAGCGATCGCTTTTAGTGAAAAACTGTTCTAATCTAGAGCAGGGTTGACCACCACCCCGAAAATAATCTGTAGACATTAATTGCCAAAAATTCATTACTTCCCCACTAACAGCACCTTGTAAAGAGGCGAAATAATCGCAAAAGTTATGGCCATAACTCCAATGTCCCCTTAGTCCTAGCAAGTTTAATAAATCAAAAACCTCTATAGCGTCAATTTGCATAGGAGTTGCTGACAGCAGAATCAGAGACTTAGTTTTCTCCTTGAGCTGTACCATTAATTCCAACAAGCGATTAGGAGTTTCCTTACGGTCTTGAGGACTTTTGCGCCGGGCGTGGTGAGCTTCATCTAATATCACTAAATCCCATGGTTCAGCTTCTAGTAGCTGGTACATTCTTTCACTCCTCCGCACTAAATGGGAAGAAGCAAGAATTAAATCTTGGGTGTTCCAGGGATTGTTTGACGGTGGTCGGTTGACGGTTGACTGGTGACGGTTGACTGTTGACTGTTGACTGTTGACTGTTGACGGGTGACGGGTGACGGGTGAGGGGTGAGGGGTGAGGGATGAGGGGTGAGTGTATTTTTCGGTTAACAGTGAACTGTCAACGGTGAACGCATTTTGTGTATAACTCCAAAAATGCAGATTAAATTTTTCCCGTAGTTCCTCTTGCCATTGGGGTTGAACGCTAGCAGGTGCTAAAATTAGTACTCGCTTCACTTGTTTAGACAACAGCAAATAACGCAAAATTAAACCCGTCTCAATTGTTTTACCTAAACCCACTTCGTCAGCAATGAGAAAACTTTGGGGAAAATTTTTAGCAACACGACGCAAAATTTTAATTTGGTGCGGCCACGGTTCAATAGGAATTGACTTTAAACAAAAATCCAAACAGCCAGGGTGTTCATGAATGTTGGTAAGTTGAGCAAATGCTAACTTTTCTTGTTCACCGTTGACTGTTGACGGGGGACTGTCAACATTATTAATTGGTGGAGTATCAAATTCAGTATGGATATTCCAATTAGGTTTAGTACCAGGTGTGTAACGTAACAGCTTCTGTTGTACCGCCTCAGTAACTTCAAAAACTCTCACATTAGGGGATATATCATACCAAATTTGCTCAAACCTACTTACCTCCTCTTCCACCCTATCTAATTCCCTTCCTTCCTCCCAAGAACAATAAACATGAAAAGATTCTATATTCTTTTCCCACCCGGCTATAGATTCATTATTGGAGCCATTAAACACTAACTTGTCGCCTTTGCTGTCAGTAAAAATACCCACTTTTTCGTGAAACATATGCTGTGGGTCTAGTTGCTGTATAGTATCTTCTGGTAATCCATTTTCTTGAAGAGGAATGGCAATTTTAATATCAAGATATTGATTTTGAATTAACCAACTAAGAATTTCTAGATGTTTAAGTTCAACAAAACTTCCTGGTGGTTTTAAATCAGCATCTAAACGATGGAGTAAAGCATCTCGTAGTTCATATCCCCGTTGAATGGCTTGTAAATCTTGGGGACTGAACTGACAACCCATAATTAAACGAATCTTCCCCTCATTATCGAGCATCGCACCCAAACCCCGGGCTACTTTACTTAAAATAGCACTGCTGAAAAAACCTGCTTTGCGGTCATATTGGATAGTACACTCTAAGGCAGGAATGTAAAAATCAGTAATAGTATTGTGGGTATTGCTGGTATAGCTAATCTTCCAGGGATAGTCACGCAGGTATTTCATGACGGTTGACGGTTGACGGTTGACGGTTGACGGTTGACTGGTGACTGTTGACTGGTGACTGTTGACGGTTGACTGTTAACTGTTGACTGATTTATTTTTAAGTGAATTTAGGTATGCGTTTAATTTTGGTGATAATTCATCAATAATTGGTTTTATTTTATCTACATCTTCTTGACTTAAAAGGTTTCGTTGGTAAGCAAGTCTTAACCAATGTCTTGTCTCATTTAAAGACCCTCTGGCAATTTTCACAAAACGTTGATTGTCTTGTATGTTGTAACGTCCATTCCCCTCAGCAATATTAGCACCAATACTATCTGTAGATTTTACAATTTGTTTACCAACTGTCTCTTTAGCAAAATAGTCCCATTTTTGTACAATCAACCAAATTTCGTTTGCAAGCTTTTCTGACAACTGATAAACTTGCAAATTTTGAAAATTTTCCATGGTTGTTGACTGTTAACTGTTGACTGTTGACGGTTGACTGTTGGTGGTTGACGGTTGACGGTTGACTGTTGACGGTTGACTGTTGACTGTTGACGGTTGACTGTTGACGGTTGACGGTTTTAAGCGCTTATCACCACAAGTGTTGAATGTTAAGAAAGAGGTGATAAAAATAGCCCAAAACATGGTAAATTCTGGGCAAAGGATTAAAAGAAAACAATTAATAATAATCATAAATTCATTTCCCAAAATTGTCAAATAAATCCTCAGACCGTTGCCAAAAAATGATTATTCAGTTTTGAACAGCCGTCTTTATGTTGAGTGT
>NZ_JANQDJ010000015.1:0-55382 GCF_029891685.1 Umezakia ovalisporum Ak1311
GGGGTGAAAAGATGTTAGATAAATTCCGCTACCTTCAAGCTTGTATGTGTCAACAAATCAGTTATGTTCATTGGATGGAAGATATTATGAGATGTTGACATTTTCACCTTTGATAGGACTACTATATCTAACTATGTAAAGTTTTGTAACGAAATTCAACATTTCTGGCATTAACGCTAGCCTGCGTATCTACAGGATGTAGTGATTGAGGGTTTTTTAATCCTGCTATTTTCCCTATCTCTGGTAGCGATTTATTCGGGATTTCTGAGAGCATTTTTCCTTCCTGATTATACTTCCCCCGTACTAACAAAAGAGGGATAAATAAAAAATTATTAAAAAAATTAAAAATATTGCTGTTAATTTAAATAAAACTTTTGTTGCATTACTTAAAAATAAGTACAGTATTCCATTGCAGTTTGTAAATATATTTTGGGGATTGCCAGACTGTTCCTTTAGACTGAATCCCAATGGGAGAGTATTGGATCAATGCAAATGCATTCAATTAATTTAATGTGCCACGAATTTGTAGTTGCTGTATCCTTTTTTGCTTGTGTTGCTGGTCTTTTATTACTATGGGATTGCGATAAGGGAAAAGATAATATAGAAGAAACAGAGAAGATTCTCTTTAGAATGAGCTTCTCTTACTGGCTTGTTTATTGTTTTGCTTTTGGTTTGGAAAAGCTGATTTTACCAGACTGGGAAACTTTACTCATGTCTGTGAAAATCACCACTGCTTTGTCATATTTTTTAACTTTTTCTTGTGTCTTGAGTTTGCCATTGCACAAATTCTCAGTCCGCCGAGTGGAAGAATAGTCAATAGTCAACCATTCAACCATCTATGAATAACTGACAGTAGACTATTAAGCTGATTTATTTTTCATGGCGATGGCAATAGTATCTTTGAATTTATCCTGATCCAAAGTGGTCAGGATAAAAACCTCTTGTACTGTTTTACCATGACGCGCTATGACTTTGTAACCACCGCGAATAGGTACAGATACGCGTAGTTGCATTTTTGGGCAATGACCTTTAGCCCGCCCAATGACACCTGGCGTGACAGTTTGAATCCCATCCTGTTGACAGAGACGTTCCAAAATGGGGATGAGACCTGCAATATGAGTTGAATGATTCCAGACTAATCTGCCATCTTTACCAGAAGCGTCTTTAGCGGGTTTATCCATGATAATAATTAAGCCGCTTCTAAAGGAGCCATTGTTAAGCCAGCTCGACGCAGCTGTTGATGATAGAGTTCAGCCATTTCTTGGGGTCCTACCCAGACAATAGCTTGCCCTTCATAATGTACATGATTGGTTAAGTCCCAAGCCAGAACACCGGTCATCCCGGGAATATACTTCATCAAACACTCGGATACGTGTTGAAAAGTATTGAAGTCATCGTTTAAAACAATGACTTTGTAATTGGGATAAGGCTTGCGGGTAACTTGATTAGACAGTCCAGGAGCTACAGTTGGTGCTGCACTTGTTCCGTATACAGCTGCTGAAAGTCTTGTAACCATAAAACAGTTAGCTAAGATAATTTTACAAAACTACATTTGTTGATAACTAGTTTAGTCTATTCTCTGTGGGGTCAATCCAAAATCAAAAATGAAAAATTGTTTGACTCTCAGGGCATAGATTGTTCCTTAGGGTCAAGCAATTTGGATTGACACTAACGCCAATTATCCCAATTTTCGTTAAAAATTGAAGTATCAGGGAAAGCAGTGGGGTTACGATTTTTTTCTAACAGACGTTTAAGAGCTTGTAATTCTGGTTCTGGCTTAGGTAAATCGTCTGTTAGTTGGTAAGGTGCAATTTTATTTTTTAAAGCGAAAGCCGCAGTAGTTCCCGCAGCTGCGCCAGCAGACCATTCAAATGAGTGTACCCGATAGGCGGCCGCAGCAATGTGACTGGTAGCAATACTTTTACCTCCTATCAGTAAATTGTCGATTTTCTGGGGAATCATGGCTCTGAGTGTAATTTGGAAGGGATAAGCTTGACCAGCACCCCGCCTTTCTCCTGGACGTTCTCTATTACCAGGGGCTTCTGGGGGGCTTTTCTCCATGCAGGGATGAAAGTCAATGGCGTAGTGACCGATACCTACAGCATCTGGGAAAATGGTAGAACGAGTCCGCCGCATTACTTTTTCTGGTGGTTTTTGGCCTATAATTACGGATATTGCTTCTAAACCTGCCAGTGTGCTTTGTAATCTCCTGTACATATCGGCTGGAAGTGTTTTGCGGTAATATTCATCCTTGTAGTTGCGGTGAGAAATGTCAGTTTCCCAAATTGTAAACCCTCCAGGTTCTCCCCAGCTGGGGCGGCCTATAATGCGTCGGCCTTCTCGGATATAAGGATATTTCGATAAACCATGAGCTGTCCCCATGGGAGAATTTAGCCCAAAGAGAAGGCGGTTATTTGTTTGTTGCTGCTTAACATCCTTACCAAGTTGGGAATCTGTAGTCCCAGCTACCAACCAGTAATAGTAGGAAAGTGCATGTTCCTCACCTTTGCGGAGAGTTTCTGTCCTTAGTCCCCCCATCCACCCCCCTGGCTGCAACTGTCGGGTAGCTTGCAACTGTTGACGAGTGTAAACTAGGTTATCCTGGGGGCTTCCTGGACGATAGTCATTACCCCAAGTCCAGTTTTGCATGGAAATATCCCCTGGTGTGGAAGCAGAAAATTTCACTCCACCGAATGTTGCAGTTTGTCCTTGTTGGGGACTCCAAATGCGGCGATAGGTAAAAACTAAGTCAAAGTTTGCTAGTCGCTGTAGTTCGTAACTAAAATATGGCGCATATTGTAAATAAAATGGGGGCATTTGCTGTGGTTGTGGTTCTTTGGTAGCCTCCATTGCGAAGGTGTATGTAAAGCCTTGGGTACAATAAGGGTCGTTTTTCGTGCTGGAAGAAGAAGGTTCTAGATGGGAACGAGGGTCAATACCCAAGCGGTAAGGAACATCAGCAAGGGCCACTATTTCCCCAGTTTCGCTAGCGTCTACAACGTACCATTTTGGGAAATTCCCTTGGCTGTGTTTGGGAACTAAGCGAATAATATTTTTGGTAAAACGAGATGAGTTTTGGTAGCGATAGGCATCTTCAATAATTTGAGATAACGTAAAGGTGTTATGAGGTGGTGCGCCTTGACCTGGTTGATGTTGAATGGCGATGGCGCCAGTAATTGACTGTCCGCCACCTGTTACTGTAGATGGTATAATTTCTAAGTCTTTAATTACCGTATTGGGAAACCATTCTAACTTCCCTCTACCTTTTTTTTCTGCTTCTTGTAGCATCTGAGTCATGATGGTATGAGCATCACGAGGAAGAAAGCAGGACTCACTTACCCAGCAGTCTCCGGGATTGAGTTTACCGTACTTGCGTTGAATGCGGTTTCGCAATTCCAGATAACCACGAGAATAAAATTGGCGACTACGCTGGGTTGGACGTTCATCTAATGCAGATGTTCCTTGAGAAGAAATTTGTCCTCCCAACCAATCGGTTATTTCTGTGAGACAAACTTTGCGTCCTGCTAGTAAACCTTCGTAAGCTGTAGCTACGCCTGAAAGTCCACCACCCACAACTAAAATTTCGCAATTTACAGTTCTGTTTGGCTTTCTTGACTGTGCAGCAACGATGGTAGAATGGGGTGTAAATAAGTTAGGTATTAAGCTGAGACTCAGCAGTAATGTCAGGCCACGGGCTACCTTATGTCTACGCTTCATACTAAAGGAATCCTTTTACTCCTATCATGGATTTGTAGACGGTAGCATTGGAAAAATGTTACACCATTGACACTTTCCGGGATCAAGCCAGCAAGATTCTACGTTGTGCGTCAGGATTTGCTTGAGCAGTTTTTCACCAACTAGAGTAGAGGCCCCAATTACTGTAGCTTTACCTTGGGTTAACTCTTTCCCAGGTTGTCTTGCCAGATAGAGAATGTTTATTCCTGGCATCCACAGCCATATTTATGAGTACAATCAGTAAGATTAGTCCAACATACCGACTGAAATATTATATCATGGGAGTTGAAATATTAATTTCCCCAGGCTGATTAATTTTCAGGGAGAGAACCGGAGGGCTGAACAGCGATGATTTGAGAACTTGCAGCTTGGGAAGTATTCGGTCAGAATTGATTTCTGGTATAGATTGGAAATAGGTAAGCCACTGGAAAAACTGACCCAAGAATCAGGATGGTTCTATGAAGCGCAAAAATCAACTTGTTATTAGTTTAGTATTGAAAAGCGCTATTGTCTTTTCGCCCTTGCTATTGTCTGCTGGTGTTGTTAGTGGACAACCCAGACCATCCGTTTCCCCAGAAGTGAATAATGCTGCGGTAATGTCTTCTGATACGCAGTGGGAAAAATTGGCTCAGTTGCAAACACAACAGCCGACTCAGCTACCTTTGAATAGCACAACTGTGTTGTTCAATGTGTGGTTATTGATATTGAGTGTGTTTCCTGTGGCGGTGATTGCTTTATTCTGGCTGTTGCGAAAAGTGGCAATTCGTGAAATTGTTCATAGAGCAATGGCGCAACTACAGGGAATCGAAAACTTACAACATCAGCTGACAATTGTCAAGCAAGATGCTGAGAATCTGATTGAAGAATCTAAAAGGATCAATCGTGAATTAGACAAAAAAGTTTTTACTCTGGAGCAAAATATACAAACAAAGCAAGAAAAATTAGCTAAGTTGACATCTGAATTGTTGCAGTCAAGAGATCATATCTTGGCAGGATTAGAAACAAAAATCCAAAATATCCAAGCAAATTTAGAGTCGGAATTTGTAACACAACTATCTGAATTAGAATTGCAAGCAGAACAAACAAGAGATAAAACTATAGAAAAGTTAGCCAGTTTAGAATCTGATCTCAACCATAAATTAGATGAATTGTACTTAGAAGCTAGACAAAAAAAGAATATAACTTTAGAAGAGTTAGAAAAATCTAGGGATGAATTTAGTGTTAATCTTTATAGATTAAACTCTGAAACTCAGCAAGATAAAGATAAGACTGTGGAAAGTTTGAAACAATTATATGTGGAGGCTGGACAAGAAAAGAATGAAGTTATACAAAATATTAAGGAATTAGAAAAATTATTTCAATCGGAAATATCTGAGCTACAGTCTGACAACCAGCAAGAGAAAGAGAGTATTTTTGCAAGTTTAGAGATTTTACAAGTAGATGCTGAAAAAGAAAAAAATAGAATTATCCAAATTTTAGGTGAGTTAGAAAATTTATTCAAATCTCAAATAGCTGAGTTACAATCTGAAGCAAAAAACCAAAAAGATTGTATATTAGAAAATATAACAAAATTACAGTCAGAATTCGCATATCAATTATCTGAACTAGAGGTGGATGCTCGAAAGCAGAAAGAGTTAATTATTGCCAATTTAGAACAATCAGGTTTTGAGTTTGCTGCTCAATTTTCAGAATTACAATCCCATGCTCAAGAACAAAAGCTGTTTGTTCTCGAAAAGCTAGAAAAATTAGAGGCAGATTTTGTATCTCAACTTTCTGAGTTGCAGTTGGACGCTCAACAACGCAAAGATATAATCTTACGGGAATTGGTGAGTACTGAGTGGCTAACTCCAGAAAAAGAAGAAATTCCTGAAGTTGAGTCAAAACACCAAGAGTTAGTTAATGATGCTCTCTCAAAAGCAGAGGAGTTATTTGCTCAAAGAAAATATGAAGAGGCTATGGCAGTTTATGATGAAGCGGTGAAAACTGAACCGGAGAATCCTGTTATTTGGTTGAAACGGGGTTTAAGTCTGGGGAGATTACAACGCTACAAAGATGCAATTGCTTCCTATGAACGAGCTATTGAAATTCAGCCGGATTATCACCAGGCTTGGTGCGATCGCGGTGTGGCTTTTGGTAAGCTAGGACAACATCAACAAGCTTTTGCTTCTTTTGACAAAGCTGCTCAAGTTCAGCCTGATGATCCAGTGGCTTGGTTAAATCGTGGTCTTTCGTTGATAGAGTTGGAACAGTATGAAGATGCGATGGCCAGTTTTGATCGAGCAATTAAAATTAATCCTAATTCTGCTAAAGTTTGGGATAAACGCGGTTATGTTTTGGTAAGACTAGGAGAAGATGATGCAGCGATCGCTAGTTTTGACAAAGCATTAGCAATTAATCCTGACTATGGAAGTGCTTATTACAATAAAGCCGCTTGTTATGCTTTGCAAAGACAACTAAAATTGGCGTTGACAAATCTGCAAAAAGCAGTTGAACTCAATGCCAGATACAAGGAAGATGCAGCTTTTGATATTGATTTTGATGAAATTGCTGATGACAAAAGCTTTAGAGAAATAATTTCTTAGATCCCTTTGAAAAAGATGTATTTTTTGAAGACTTCAAGTGGCGCACCCCCAACAGAAGATACAAAGTGACTAGGACTCCATAGGGTTTTGGATATCCAGCTTGACCATATCTAAGACTGGATAGACCTTTTGGCGCATTAACAGTTTGAGACATTGAAAGTTTCGGTGGAAACTGAATTAATGCCTCGATGTAGTCTGGTTCTAGGTTCAGCTCAAGTATTTGAAAATTCATCTTTTTCGCCACTTCTACAAAATCTGCAATAGTTTTCTAAACATAAAACGTGAAAGCTAGGTATCGGTAAAGATTATACCCAACAGACTAACAACGACAGACTTTAGCTCAAAAGACGAGAACGCATCTAGAAATGGTAGACATGGGGCATCGGCACGACCTTAAACGGAGGGGGAGGGATCCTAAGACTACCCTGGTAGTTAGTTGCTGTAATCCGTTAATAATCACCGACGTAGAACGTCGGTGATTATGTCAAAAATGAAGAGTGTGAATTCTAATTAGGTTAATTTGCTATTGCACCTGGTTTTCCGTCTTCCAGGACAAAGGAAGCTAGGGTTCTGACAGAGGCATTCATGTCAATAATGCTAGAGACAACTCGGTAGTCAGTTTGCCAAAGTGCTGGTGTCAGTTTACAACGGACGTATCCCCGGAAGGCACCGTCAAAGAATTTAGTATGGGGGTTGTTAACTAGGGAAGCTTGAACCGGAGCAATAAATTGGGCGGGAAAGTCAGAGGAAACTGAAGTTCCTACGAATTCTGTACCAACTGTTGGTGAACTTGGGTTATCAAAATCAAGTTTCAAATCGTGTACCCAACTCGAATGAATGTCCCCGGTAATTACAACGGGGTTAGAGGGTTGACGGTCATTCATGAAATTGAGGATGCGATTACGTTGAGCTACGTAGCCATCCCACTGATCCATATTGAAGACCGCTGGACTAGGATTAACATTGAAATTGTATTGAGCAAACATAGTCTGTTGAGCAATTATATTCCAACGCGATTGCGATTTATCTAACCCTGTTAGTAGCCACTGCTCTTGTTCTGATCCGGTCATGGTGGCATTGCCGTCTACAGCCTCGGCACAACGAGGTTTCAGTCCATCATTACAAGGTTGGTCAGTGCGGTACTGTCTGGTATCTAGTACGTTGAATTCAGCTAAATTACCAAAAGTGAAACGGCGATAAAGCATCATATCCGGGCCCGTGGGCAATGAAGACCGACGTAGGGGCATATGTTCGTAGTAAGCCTGGTAAGCATTGACTCGCCGTTGGATAAATTCCTCTGGGTCTTGCTCGTTTTCTGGAATTAAATTGGCGTAGTTGTTTTCAACTTCATGATCATCCCAAGTAAAAATCCAGGGACAAGCACCATGAGCGGCTTGCAAATTCGGGTCAGTTTTGTAAAGAGCGTGACGGTTGCGGTAGTCCTCAAGGGTAATGATTTCCGGACCATTATGCTGGCGTGGGGCATTTGCTTCTGGTCCGTATTCGTATATATAATCACCTAAATGAACCACCAAATCGAGGTTTTCTTTAGCTAAATGGTGAAAAGCTGTATAAAAGCCATTTTGCCAGTCTTGACAAGAGACAAAAGCAAAATTTAGTTCTTGCACAGAGCTATTAAATGCTGGTGCTGTGCGAGTTCGCCCAATAGGGCTAAATTCTCGACCTACTTGAAATTGATACCAGTACCAACGCTTAGGCTCTAGCCCACGCACATCAACGTGTACTGAGTGTGCCAATTCTGGTGTCGCCATTGCCGTTCCTCGACGCACAACCCTTCTCATCTTTTCATCCAGGGCAACTTTCCAGCGCACAGGAACATTGCTGAGTGGCATTCCCCCACCCATCAGGGGGTTAGGAGCCAGCCGAGTCCAAATCACCACAGCATCCGGCAAAGGATCACCGGAAGCTACACCAAGACTAAAGGGATAGTCGGAAAATCTCTGGTTAGCTAATACAGGATACGATTGGCTAGTAATTGTTAACCCTGTTAAAAATCCTGCACCCAATAAAAAATTTCGCCGCTTGCAGCGATTTGCTAGCAGACGATTGTAATCTATATATTTCATATTTACCCCTATTAATTGCTGAAGCAAACCACAGCAGGCTACCAACCTCAGATCAAGTGGGGATTAAGATTTTATTAAATTTCAATAAAATTCATTTCCGGCTACTTGCCTAGCCCAGAGAAGAGAAAGAAGATTCAACGAACTTACAGTAGAAATTTCAGCAATTGCCAAATCATAATGTAAAACTAAGATTTCATCCGGTTTGAAAATAGTTTTTCAATTTGCTCATTGGCAGTTCGTTGATATAAAAATGCGAAATCAACACCAAACCCCTTTGTTAGATGGCTTAAAAGCTTGTAGCAACCATAGCCACGCTCCTTTTTACACCCCAGGACATAAGCGAGGACAGGGTGTTTCTCAACCTTTGGCTGATTTACTGGGGACAAAAGTTTTTCGGGCTGATTTAACAGAATTAGCAGATTTAGATAATTTGTTTACACCCCAAGGCGTAATTTTAGCAGCACAACAACTAGCAGCAGAGGCTTTTGGTGCTTCACAAACATGGTTTCTTGTCAATGGTTCCACCTGTGGAATTGAAGCTGCTATTCTCGCTACCTGTGGTACAGGGGATAAGATTATTTTGCCGCGAAATGTTCATTCCTCAGCGATCGCCGGGTTAATTCTTTCTGGTGCCATACCTATTTTTGTTAATCCTGAATATGACCCAGTTTTAGATATTGCCCACAGTATCACACCCCGGGGTGTCGCAGCTGCACTACAAAAGCATCCTGACGTTAAAGCAGTTTTGGTAGTATATCCCACCTATTACGGTGTTTGTGGAGATTTACAAGCCATCGCCCAAATTACTGATAAATATAATATCCCGTTACTTGTAGACGAGGCACACGGCGCGCACTTTGCTTTTCATCCCCAATTACCCACCACAGCTTTAGCCGCAGGTGCGGATTTAACTGTACAGTCTATCCATAAGGTACTCGGTGCTATGACACAGGCATCAATGTTACACGTCCAAGGCCAGAGAATAGATATTCACCGCCTAAATAAAGCTTTACAACTTGTGCAGTCTACCAGTCCTAGTTTTGTACTTTTAGCTTCCCTAGATGCAGCACGTCAGCAAATGGCACTACATGGAAAAGCGCTGATGTCTCGAACTTTGGAACTTGCAGATGCAGCTAGAAAAAGAATCAGCGAAATTCCCGGATTATCGGTTTTACAAATGCCAAATTTAGATCCAACACGCTTAACTGTCACTGTTTCTCGCTTGGGTTTAACCGGATTTACCGCAGAAGAAATTCTTGATCAACAACTGGATGTGACGGCTGAGTTTGCATCATTGCAACATCTCACTTTTATTATTAGTTTGGGCAATACATCATCTGATATTGAGCGGTTGGTACAAGGTTTGATGAAACTGCAAGGTAGGGAGACTAAGAGTTATCCCCCAACTCAAAAAAATTTGATTTTATGGGATGATAATTTAGGAACTGTTTCACCCCGGGAAGCCTTTTTTGCTGTTAGTGAAACTTTACCTTTGGCACACACAAGCCATCGCATCTGCACAGAAATTGTTTGTCCTTATCCTCCAGGAATCCCCGTTTTAATGCCAGGGGAAGTCATTACTCCAGCAGCTTTAGAATATTTACAACAAGTTCAATCAATGGGTGGATTTATCTCTGGTTGTGCAGATGCTAGCTTGAAGACTTTAAAAGTTGTCAAAATCATTGGTAATTCGTAATATAGGAACGGGTAAAAAAAGTTGTCGAGAGCGTGTTCATGCCTGTAAAAATTGGGGCCATGCAACTGATAGGGATGTTGCAGCCGCTCAAGTAGTTCTGATTAAAGCACTTGCAGCCCTCGGGCAAGACGGTGAACATGTTTGGTGTTACCGGAGCGGCGCGTTAGTTAGGGCGGGTAAATTCATTGGAATCCCTTTGAAGTAAGAATCCCCTGGCTTCCAGTTGTGGGGAGCGTCAAATTCCTGGGATACATATCATATAACGGAACTGAGTCGCTATTGCTCCGGTGATCGCACTGGCGAACAGAGAAGTCAAAGCTACACCAAATAGCCACCAGGCGACATTGGCGACAATTCTTTTAGTTTCCTCAGCTTGTATTTTTGCTTGTTCTTGAATTGCTTCTAGGCGTTTTTGGGCTTCTTGCTGGATGCGTTCTGCTCTGTGCAATACATTATCCCGTGCCGCTTCTATTTGGTTGATAATTCGGTTAGCATCCTCTGGGGAAATATCTTCACGAGAACTGAGGATAGCCACCAAGGTATCACGATCAAATTGACTCAGACGATGGCGCAAAGCCTCAAATCCAGCTTGTGGATCATCAAATAATTGAGCAAAGTCTTGTTGAATGCTTTCATAATTCAGTTCTGGACGCTCCAAGGAGTTGAGATAATCACGGATTCTGGCAAAAGCTCCCTCAATTATCCCTCGCATCCTTTGCTGAACCTGCTGGGCTTGATTCACAACTGAATCACGCACCGATTCGATTTGATCCACAAAGCGGTTAGCTTCTTCCTCAGAAATATCTTCTCGTTGAGAGAGTAAAGCCACAATTGTCGAACGGTCAAATTTAGCCAGGCGATCGCCTAAATTACCCAATCCCACTTGTGGATCTCGCAGCAACAATTGGACATCACGTTTAATGCTTTCTGGGTTGAGTTCTTCTTTATCGGTATGGCGCAAATAATTTTCCAGATTAGCTTCAAAATCCCTAGCTTTTTGAGCAGCACGGCTGGCGTAATGTCGTGGGCCTCGAATCATACTGCGAATTGCCTCTTGCACTCGATCAATTCTTTGATTAACTTGCTCTTCGCTCAAACCAGGGCCTTGGCTAAGAAGTTTGACCAATGTATCACGGTCAATTTGGGAAAGGCGATGGCGGAATGCTAAAGCACCCTCTCGCGGATCAGCGAGTAATGTTTCTAAATCTGTCCTAATACCTTCTGGGTTGAGTTCTTCCAAGTTAGTATTGCGGAGATATTCAGCCAATTTATCCACTGTTGTTTGGGGTACTTGCAAAATGGTATCTCTGATCGCTTCAATTCCATGAACGATTTGGTTTACCTCTTCTGCGCTCAAATCTTGCCGTTGACTCAGCAGTTTGACAATTGTATCGCGATTAAAATGAGATTGGCGTGGGTGGATTAAGTTAATTCCCGCTTCTAAGTCTTGTAGTAGAGGGGGAAAATCACGTTTAATACCTTCAGGACTTAATTCTTCTTTGTTGGTATTCTGCAAATACTCTTCTATTCTTTGCCATAATTGATTGGCTTTTGCTGTTGCTTGTTCTTGGCGTTCTCTGACCTCATTCAAGACGCCATCGCTGATAGTTTTCAGTTGATTAACAATATTATCAGCTTCTTGTTCACTCATGTCTTGACGATTTAAAAGTAACTGCAAAAAAACATCATGATCAAATACCTGTAAGCGAAGATCTAAATCTGTAAATTCTTGCAATAAACCAGTGAAATCTCGATCAATAGCATCTGGATTAAATTGGCTTTTACCTGTAGAACGCAAATAATTTTCGATCCTTAGGCGCAATTCCTCGCCTTTTTCGCGGATTTCTGCGTGTTGAACAATTTCTAAAACTTCCTCACGAACACTTTCCATTTGGTGAGTAATTTCTGTTACTCTAGCTTCACTAAGATCACCTCGCTGTTTGAGTAAGTTTCTAAAATATTCTGGATTAATTCCCTCTAATTCCCGGCGTGTGGTGCTAGGATCTGCCTCTGGGTCGTAGATGACTTCTTGAAATTCATCTGTAATTGTGGTGCGGTTCAAATGCCAAGGTAAAGAATTCAAAATATAGTCTTCTACATCCACGTTGATAGTCTTGTGGGTTGGCTGTGGTAATCTGGCGGCTATTTGTTCTGTGGTCTTATCTATAATATTTTCTAAGTGGTGTGTAATTTTCTCGATATCCATGTCTTGAACCTTGTCTTTCAGCTTTTGGATTTGATTTGTAATTTTATCTATATCAAGATCAGACAGATCTACCCTATTTAGTACTGCACTACCAGCAGCTTGTAAACCATATTCAATTCCTTGCTTAATGAAAGCGTTTCGACCATTGCCATTTTCTTTCACTCCCACCAACTCCTCAAGCCGTTCACCTAATTTTTCTGACCTTAACTCTTCGGGTGTAGCAGATTTAAGTAAATTAATCACTTGCTGAGTTGGACTTTGACGAGCAATAACTTCTTTCCAAGCATCTTCTAATTCGTCAGCAATTTGATTAATCTCTTGTTTTGATAACTTGGTCGTCTGGCTGCTGATTAAATCTATAAATGTTTGACGGTTGATTTTTTGTAGCACATCAGCTTCAGCAATAGATGATAAATCTACCTCACTCAGAATCTTCTCAAATTGTTTACGAATTTCTGGTAAATTGAGTTGCGGTATTTGCAAAGATTGTAAAGAAGTTTGTAAAGTATTCTTAATAGTATCTGCATTTAAACCCGAAGTTAATTCCCGCCGCACTATATCTATAATCTCTTGAGCAGTGGAAACCGCTTGTTTTTTCGCCATATTAGCGCCAACTGCTGCAGTTGCAGTACCTAATATAGCCTGTAATCCAGAATTGGCAGTATTGATAAAAGATCCAACGAAAGAACCGAAGGTTGATGACCCTAGCCAATATACTAATGAAAAGTAGCTAGACCAAACAACTACACCCATAATTGCTCCTAAGAGCATACTTTCAATTAAACTCAGTTTCACTGCTAGAAAACAAGCAAGAGATAATGCAATACTGGCGTTTATTAATGCCCAAAATCCGACCTTTTTCTCCACCTCACGAATCGCACCGCCCCAACTGTTTGACCCAGACCGAGCAGAAGCATCAGTTCCTAAAGATAAAATTCCTATTGCTAGTGAAAAGTTTGTCAATAAAAACTGGAAAGCCAAAGCCATTAAGGTGCCAGCTAATAGTGCTACTATCAACTTAGGCCCAGAAAAAAGTAATGATACTTGTTCTGGAGTTAAAATTTCTGACCTTCCATTTCTGGCTACTATTTCTAAAATGGTTTGAACACCCTGAAACATATGAAACATAATACTGTTTTCCTAATAGCGCTCAATTCCAGCCGTTTATTGTTAATAAACTCTTACTTAAAAAGTTTAAGTTGCAACTCATAAAAACCATACTTTCTTAGGTAAGAAATTCTTTTGTCAAAAGTCGTACTTTCATCAAGTTATGCTACTTTAAATTTGCTGTATGTATCCTCAATTAATTATTTCTATTTATAGAGATAAAAACAAATAATTCCCTACCCAGAAATGTTGACTGTTGACTGTTGACTGTCCAAGTTGTGCGTCCGTGATACAAAATTTGAGCAATTAATGACTCTATTCTTAATAGACAATGAACTTTATCTGGGTAAAACGCAAAAATTGTAAATTCTTATTGCAGGATTCAACACTTGTGTTCCCCACCATAGTAGAGAAATTATTTTAAATTTAAATATTTATTCTAATTACTGATTATTTTTTTATATCAATCCACTTATGTCTAATGATATAGATGGCAATTATGCCAAGAGATTGAGGAATTTTTGTGAGAAAAATGTGTAAATCAAAATATTGATATTATTTTCTCTACTTTCAGGTTCAGCATTGGTGATTTTGGGTAAAAGAAAGTAGAAAATTACAGAAAATTTAGACGATATCAATAAATTTGATTAGAGGATTTAAACATGGTTGTTAGCGTGGGTAGACGAGCTGTAGGTACTTTTTCTAAACGTAGTAGTGTTGAACAAGCGCTACATGAGTTGAAAAATTCCGGCTTTCCAATGGATAGAGTTTCTGTTATTGCCAAAGATGCAGAGCAAACAGGAGATATTGCAGGTGCTCCAACAAGAGAAAGAGTAGGCGATAAAGCTGGGGAAGGTGCAACAACTGGGGTGATTTCCGGCGGAGCTTTGGGTGGTATAACTGGCTTATTAGTTGGTTTGGGAACTTTAGCAATACCTGGAATTGGACCAATCATGCTAGCAGGTGCAACAGCAACAACTTTGGCTACAACTATTGCCGGTGCTGGTATTGGTGCAGCGGCTGGTGGGTTAATAGGTGCGTTAATCGGCTTAGGAATTCCCGAAGAACGAGCCAGAGTTTATCAGGAGCGAGTTGAACGAGGACATTATTTAGCTATTGTGGAAGGTACCGACGCAGAAATTGCCAGAGCCAAAGAAATTTTCAATCGCTACGATGTTCAAGAGTTTGGTGTTTATGATTACCCGAATGAACAAAGAGAGCATCACCCACAGGTTGATTCGGTGAGACATCAAACTACACCAGTTGCAGGTACGGTTCCCACTAATTACTCAGCAACAAGGGAACGTGATGAGTCAACGGTAGTTATTATTGACCATCGGGATGAAAAAGTTTAATCCAATTTGGCTATTAATTACAAAACTTTCATTTGATGAGGAGTAGCAGGAGCACGAAAAATTTGCTCCTCGCTAGTCCTAAAAACCTGAATGTGTATTCAGAATTTAAATTTGTGAGGAAGACTTACAAACATGCAAAAACTAACTCTTTTCTTAATTGGTTGCGCTTTATTTTTGAGTGCGGCTGCTTGTCAGGATACTGCAAGAACAACTCGCACTGCACCTGCTCCTGGTGAAGTTGCAGAAGCACCAGCCCCAGAGGAAACAAGAGCTGCTAGAGAAGATGCTCAGAGCGAACTTCGCAGAAGACAACTAGATGCTGATATTCGCGCTCGTGAAGAGAGAAATGTGGCTGCTGGTGGGGATACTACGGATAGAACTCCCGAAGACTTGGCGAGTGAAGTTCGCTCTAAGTTAGAGGCTAATATCCCTGATAGTCAACTAACAGTTAGAGCGACGGAGGAAGGTACAGTCGTTGTCTCAGGAA
Source organism: Umezakia ovalisporum Ak1311 (assembly GCF_029891685.1). Classification (NCBI taxonomy): domain Bacteria; kingdom Bacillati; phylum Cyanobacteriota; class Cyanophyceae; order Nostocales; family Nodulariaceae; genus Umezakia; species Umezakia ovalisporum. The sequence continues at coordinate 15,256 of NZ_JANQDJ010000015.1, forward strand.
CTGTAAATAATGAGGATGAGTTATCCAAGATTGAACCACTAGCACAAGAAATTAACGGTGTTAATGATGTGATTGTTAATGCAGTTGTTGTTCCTACACAAGGCTAAATTGGTTAATCTTAAACCCACGGTCTAGAAATGATTTTAATCGGTGTTTATTGACCGTTTATCATCTGATATTATTCCATTGTCTTCACATAAATAGAACGACCTAAGTAATTCCGTCGTAGTGAGGGACAGATTCCCTCATTACGATCCTATATTAGCTAATTATATCAACTCCGATTGTTATGTTTATAGAAATCCAGTAATTTAGAAGAAGTGCTGTAACCACGCAACTAAAAAACCTATGGAAACCCAAAAAAAGCAAATAGAAACAATGGATGCGAGCCCCTTTAGCGCGGCTTTACCCAACCCAACTAATAGCATCCTACCACCGACGGTGCGAGAGACTGCTAATTTATCTCAGTCTAAGCTATCGGCAGTTCATGGACCTGAATATCAATGGCAACGAGCTGCTAAAAAAACAACTCACTTTTTAGAAGAACTTCCTGAATATTTAAGTAGCTTTTTTCAGGAAAATAGACGCTCTTTGAGCAACGTTGCTTTAGTTTTGACAGCAATTATTACATTAAAAGTAGCAATAGCAGTATTAGACGCAATCAATGATATTCCTCTACTATCACCAACTTTTGAGTTGATTGGTATTGGGTATGTTACTTGGTTTGTTTTGCGTTATCTGGCAAAATCTCAAACTCGCCAAGAATTAAATAAAAAAATCCAATCTTTTAAACAAGAAATTTTGGGCGAGTAATTGTCCTAAGCATTAAGCTGCTGACATCCCCGACTTCTTAAAGAAGTGGGGGATATTTATGTTGCTAGCTTATGGGAATAGAGGATTTGAAAGTTAATTAACGGTAGGCACAAACCATATTCAAATAGTAAAAGATGGCATTTCGTAATTGTGCCATTGCCTTTGATACCATTCAGCTACCAAGGGACGGAGAATAAATTGAGGATGGCGATCGCCTGTCACATCAATGCGTAAACTAGAATAAGGTCGTTTCTTTCGAGAACCGTGACCATGACGACCGACAAACAAATGCGATCGCGCTATTAATTTACTTATATCTCCCACAGTTTCCCTTAAATCTCCTCCTTCAGTTCTTTGGCGACGCAAACTATACCCACTACCACCGCAAACAACCCAGTGAATATTAGAGTCAGCGTGTCCTGTATCCAAAGTTTGCAAGTGTTCTAAGCAATGAGCGTGACCATTTAAGACTAAATTTACCAGAGGCCGTCCCTGACTCAAAGAACCTAGTTCTGTCGCTACCTCATTCAGTACACGACGCAGGCGGTCGCGAACAGCTAAAGTTTGTCCTTGTTGCCATTTTGTCGCTTCAGTCACATAAGGCGGATGATGAAAATAAATTACCCTTCCCCGCACATCTGGGGTATGCCAAGATTTAATCAATCTTTGTTTTAACCATTCCAGTTGTTCCATATCAGTCACAGTTTCTTGATCTGTGTTTAATTGCTTGTTGATATCAACAATTAATTCCTCAATTTGTGATATCTGATTTTGCAAGTCATCTAGCTTCTCGGCTTCACTGGGATTTTCCGGATTTAGTTGGGCTGCGGTTTCCATAATTTGCAGCTTTTCCCGCTCAAAGTTTTGACGACGCTGTTCCAAAACTCTGCGCTGTTTTCTTCCTGCTTGGGTTGTCGGTATTGGTATTGGTTCATTAAATGTGTTGGAGTCCAAAGCAAAAAAGTCAATCCCTCTGTAGCAAAAGGTGTAATAACGATTTGGTAAGCGGGTAAAGCGCCCTGGTTGGTAATTAAGACAGCGCCCGGTATCTGTCTGAGCAGTATAGTAATTATCTAAGTGTTGCCCTAACTCACCTGGAAAATGAAACGCTTTGAGATAGTCCAAAAATGCCTTTGCATAAGCGTTCCCCTTCCCAGAACCATGTAAGCCTACATCCAGTTCTAATTGCGATCGCAATAAACGACGCAGGGGTAAAGTAGTTAAGGACAGGAAACTCAAGACCAATGGTAGGTCATAGTAATCATGATTTCCCGGTACAGGTAAAATGGGAAAATTGAAAACCATCTGGTCGTAATTAATCTTTTCTGGATGTTCTCCCCCCAGCAGAAACTCTCGGTAAGGTTCGATAAAGTTTTGTTGGTAATATTCACTCGACCCCACCAAATAGATCACATCACCCGTGTGTAACATAAAACTACATTCCTGGTGATGGGGTAGCATTTGTTCCGCAACCTGTCGCTGAGGATTATGTCCCCGGTGGCCCTTAGTACCACTGTCACCCACAACCAAAAAAGAAAAGTCTTGATTTTCCCGGTGAGCATCCGCTAAAACCAGCCGAGTTTGGTCAATACCGCGCTCTACAATCGACGGGTCTTGCCATTTTACCCTTTGCTGCATCTTGCTAATTTTTTTAGCGATCGCTGGATCAGAAACGAGTTTCAATGCGACCTACTCCTGTGTCTTAATTCTTCCTTCCCATCTCACTCATACCTTTTTTATAACGCCATTGCCAACAGTTTTGAATTTTGAATTGTTCACTCCTCCTGTGATTCCTTGATCTCAACAGTCAAATTAGGAAGTCCGTCTAGCTTTTCCGTAGGAGTAGGCCCTTGGTCAAAAGGTACAAAAATTTTCAAGCCTGCCGGTACACAATAAACTTGGATGGGAGTTTTGCCAATAATTTCCCCATCTACAACCACCTTTTGAGGGGGTTCAGCGTTGATTTTAAATTGATTTGCTCGGAGGTAGCCAATATCATCTCGTTCTGCTGCGCTACTCGTTGAAGCCGTTTGTAATAGATGAAATGTAGCCGCAATTGCCCCTGCTTTACTTTCTGGCGCGACAATTGTTAAATCTAATAGTCCATCATCATAAATAATACCTGCTGGACCCTGAGCTAATACTGAACTAGGAGGAGCAGCATTTGCTACTGTTATTGCCGAGGCACTCGTTTTAATGATTTTGTTGTCGGTTTCAATTTCAACTTCAAAACTCTGCAAATTACGTAGTTGTTGCACCCCTGCCAAAATGTAAGCCATCATACCAAAGCGTTTCTTAGCTTCGCGGTCTGCCATTTCTACAGTTTCAGCCTCAAAGCCGATACCTGCCAGTAATACCATTGGCTTACCATTACAATAAGCTGCATCCACATATCGAGTTTGTCCCTGCAAAATTGTCTGACAAGCGGCATCAATTGTGTTAGGTATTCTCAATGCGGCAGCAAAGGCGTTAGCTGTTCCCCTAGAAATAATACCAAACGGGATATCCCTACCTAATATGGGTGTAGCTGCCGCAGATAAAGTACCATCTCCCCCTGAAGCAATAATCGCTTCTACACCCCGTTTTACAGCTGCTTGAGCCAGTTCATCAGCATCAGTTTCTTCGGTTGTTAGATAAATATCCAAATCAATTTCTGGCTCTAATAATGCCCGAATCATTTCCAGTTCTAGTTCTGGGTTACCTTGACCAGCAACTGGATTAAAGATAAGGCAAGCGGAACGCTTCATAGGGTTGAAAAGTTAGTTTTTAATCAAAAAGATATCAAATTATTCATAACATCACAGTGAAATTATCACTTCTATCTGGTGGGTGGTTTAACTTTTTTTATGGACTGTATTTCTCTAACCGCAAATTCTGTGGGTAATTTTCTATGTTCAACTGTTTTGTCATTCAAAAAGATGTTAACAAATGTAAAAAAAAGCGAAAAAAAGTTTACCAGAATTAGAAAATAACAATGCGGAGACTCACCTACTGCGGTAGTCTAGATGAGAATAAGTTTATCGCCTGGTTTGACATATTGTTTTATGACTTCAGTTGTTTCCAGTCCTGCACGCACTATCCGCATTGGTTCTCGTAAAAGTCAACTCGCCCTAGTTCAGACTTATTGGGTGCGAGAACAACTCCAAAACAGATTTCCTGATATCACTTTTGAAGTGCATACCATGTCTACCCAAGGCGACAAAATCCTGGATGTAGCATTGGCTAAAATTGGCGATAAAGGACTATTTACTAAAGAATTAGAACTGGGAATGCTCAATCAGGAAATTGACTTTGCAGTTCATTCCCTGAAGGATTTACCAACTAATCTACCAAACGGGTTAACTCTGGCAGTAATTACAGAACGGGAAAACCCAGCAGATGCCTTGGTAGTGCATGATAAATATAAAAATAAACAAATTGAGACTCTACCAACAGGTGCAGTAATTGGTACATCTTCCTTAAGAAGACTAGCACAGTTACGCCACAAATTCCCTCACTTGACATTTAAAGATGTCCGGGGAAATTTAAATACACGTATGGAAAAACTGGATGCGGGGGAATATGATGCTCTGATTTTAGCAGCAGCAGGACTACAGCGCTTGAGCATGAGCGATCGCATTCATCAAGTTCTTCCCAAGGACATTTCCCTCCACGCAGTGGGACAAGGAGCTTTAGGGATAGAATGCCGTGCTGATGACCAGGAAATCATCACCATACTTAAAGCTATTGAACACAAACAAACTCGCGATCGCTGTTTGGCGGAAAGAGCGTTTTTGCGCATTCTCGAAGGTGGTTGTCAAGTACCCATAGGGGTAGATACAGAAATAGATGGTGATAATTTAACCCTCACCGGGATAGTTGCCAGTGTGGATGGTCAAAAACTCGTCAAAGACTCTGTAACTGGTGCTGTTGAAGATGCCGAAAAATTGGGTGCAGAGCTAGCAGACCTGTTAAAAAAACAAGGCGCGCAGGAAATTTTAGAGGAAATATTTACCGAGATCCAACGGGGGTCATCATCTATTGGGTAAGCAGATGTGATTAGATAAGTAAGCAGTCAGCAGTGAAAAACTAATAACTGTTGATTGACAACTGAAAACAAATAAGCAAAACCGGGGAAATAAAAACTACCATGCGGATTCTATTCGTGGCAGCAGAAGCAGCTCCCATTGCCAAAGTGGGAGGAATGGGGGATGTTGTGGGAGCATTGCCCAAAATACTCAGAAAAATGGGGCATGATGTCCGCATATTCTTACCTTATTACGGTTTCCTCCCAGACAAAATGGAAGTTCCTAAAACAGCGATTTGGAAAGGATCTGCCATGTTCCAGGACTTTGACGTTTACGAAACCGTTTTACCTGGTACTGATGTTCCCTTGTACTTATTTGGACATCCTGCCTTTTTACCTCGTCGGATTTATGGTGGTGATGATGAGGACTGGCGGTTCACTTTCTTTGCCAATGGAGCATCTGAATTTTGCTGGAACTACTGGAAACCACAAATTATCCACTGTCACGATTGGCACACAGGAATGATTCCGGTGTGGATGCACCAAGACCCTGACATTACCACGGTGTTTACTATTCACAACCTAGCTTATCAAGGACCGTGGAGATGGTATTTAGAAAAAATTACTTGGTGTCCTTGGTATATGCAGGGACATAACACCATGGCGGCTGCGGTACAGTATGCTGACCGAGTAAATACAGTTTCTCCCACTTATGCTGAACAAATCAAAACCCCTGCTTACGGTGAAACCCTCGAAGGTTTACTGTCTTTCATCAGTGGTAAGTTATCGGGGATTATCAATGGCATAGACACTGACATTTACAATCCCGCAACCGATAAAGCGATTCGCCAAACTTTTACTATCGATACCCTGGATCAACGCAAAGCTAACAAAATTGCTCTGCAAGAAGAAGTGGGTTTAGAAGTGAATAGCCAAGCCTTTTTAATTGGCATGGTGACACGTCTAGTAGAGCAAAAAGGCCTTGATTTGGTCTTGCAGATATTGGATCGCTTCATGGCTTATACGGATGCCCAATTCGTGCTCTTGGGAACAGGAGATCGCTACTACGAAACCCAAATGTGGCAGTTAGCATCTCGCTATCCCGGACGTATGGCAACATATCTGTTATACAATGATGCCCTATCTCGCCGGATTTATGCTGGTGCTGATAGCTTCTTAATGCCTAGCCGATTTGAACCCTGCGGTATCAGTCAAATGATGGCTTTGCGTTATGGTTGTCCCCCTATTGTCCGCCGTACAGGTGGATTAGTTGACACCGTATTACACCACGACCCCATGAACGCCGCCGGCACTGGTTATTGCTTTGATCGCTATGAACCACTAGACCTGTTTACCTGTATGATTCGAGCTTGGGAAGGCTTCCGTTTCCAACCTCAATGGCAAGAATTACAAAAACGTGGTATGAGTCAGAACTTCAGTTGGTATGAATCCGCCAAGCAGTATGTAAACTTATATAGATCGATTTTCGGTTTACCAGAGGAAGACGAACAGCCACAACCAGAGTTAGTTGTCACCGAACCAGTGACAAGCCGCGTATCCTGATTCGGTGAGATATTGACATAGTTTGTCAACTTCATGACAGTATCGCTTAGGTTCAACCTCAACATACTGGTCATGATTTTTTTATGTAAAATTTAATATCCGTGTTCTAAAACCTCTCTACATTCTTTCTCGCCAGATAGCTGTTGAAATTGAAAACATCAAAATTTTTACCTCAAAAGGGGAAAATACTTTCCAGATGGAAGGAATTTAACTTTTATTAATACCTGGAAGCAAATCTTTGTTGTAATTTAAAATACACTAAAATTAAATATAGAAGCAAATCAAGTTATTCTTGACATAAAGGAGTGCATTATGGATTACATGGCTTATTCACATATGTTTATGGCTAACGAAGAAGCCAATGGCAACATTGAATACAATCTTCCTCAGTTTGAGTTTGAGTGGAAAAAACTTTTGAGACATGCTGCCATAGTAACAGCCACAGCAGATCATCTTCCGAGGTGGCAATTCCACTGGATAAATTTTCTAAAATCCTCTGCCTGGTTGGCTTTGGCTGGCATTAGTGTATTGTTTGCCACACTGGCCCACGCGGAAACAGCTTCAATATCAACATCAACATCATATGTAAGAACTAACGGTAGTTGTTTACGTATCCGTCAAGATGCAAATCTCAACTCCGCAATTCTGGGATGTATTCCTCATGGTACTAAAATAACGACTACGGAAATTATTAACGGTTTTGCTCGGCTGTCTCCCAATAGATTTGTTTCAGCTAGATGGATTAGCAGTACACCAAATAATCGTCGAGTTAGCAAGATTACTCGCCGTCCTGTTGTTAGCCCAGTTAATTTGAGTTTGGGTTCTCGCAGTTCCGCAGTAACAGAAGTTCAAAAAGCTTTAGGTGTCAAACCAACCGGATATTATGGACTCACTACTACTCGCGTAGTCCGAGAATTTCAGGCTCGTAATAATTTACGAGTTGATGGTATTGTCGGCCCCAAAACTCGCATTGCTATATTTAAAAATGCCCAGAAAAATAGTACGGATAAGCAAGTTGTCCTCAGTTTAGGATCTCGCGGTTCAGCAGTAACAGAAGTTCAAAAAGCTTTAGGTGTCAAACCAACTGGGTATTATGGACCTACTACTACTCGCGTAGTCCGGGAATTTCAGGCGAATAATAATTTACGAGTTGATGGCGTTGTGGGACCCGAAACTCGCAGTACCATATTTAGAACCTAAGCTAAGTACTGAGTACTAGTCTTCTCATCAACATTGAATGTCAAAATAATTTTCTACAATTTCTAAGATGCGTTCAGCTGCATGACCATCTCCATAAGGATTGATAGCATTTGCCATTGCTTCATACACTTTGGGGTTACTTAGCAACTCTCCCGCCGCTTGAACAATCTTCTCAGTTGTAGTTCCCACCAGTTTAGCTGTACCAGCAGTTATCGCCTCTGGCCTTTCTGTAGTGTCTCTAAGAACTAATACTGGTTTTCCCAGGCTAGGGGCTTCTTCTTGCAAACCACCAGAATCAGTTAATAAGAAATGGGATCGCCCAATTGCTCCCACTAGTTGTTCATAATCTAGTGGTTCTGTCAAGAAAATTCTAGGATGATTCCCTAAAACTGCTTGTAATGGTTCTCGCACTGTGGGGTTGCGGTGCAATGGTAATAGCAAGGCTGTATCAGGAAACTTATCCAATATCTGTAAAAATGCTTGAGCGATCGCATCCAGTGGTTCTCCCCAATTTTCCCGCCGATGCACTGTTGCTAACAGGGTGCGATATGAGTTCCAATTTAAACCCGATATATTACAGCCGGGTTTGGTTGTAGCTATGTTTAATAGTGCATCAATGACAGTGTTACCTGTAATGTGAATGTTTCCCAAAACGCCGCAAACTTGTAAGTTCTCCGCCGCCCAAACAGTTGGCGCAAAATGTAACTGGGTGAGTTGAGAAATTAGCCGTCGATTCCCTTCCTCTGGATATGGATTCAACAAATCATCAGTTCTTAACCCCGCTTCTACATGACCAACAGGGATTTTTTGATAAAAAGCTGCTAAAGCTGCGGCAAAAGCCGTGGTAGTATCCCCCTGAACTATGACTAAATCCGGCTTATTTTTTTGGAATATTGCTTCTAATCCCTGTAAGCTGCGGCAAGTAATATCATTTAAAGTTTGCTGAGGCTGCATAATTTCTAGATTATAATCAGCCTCAAGATGGAACAACTGCATCACTTGCTCAACCATTTCGCGATGCTGTCCAGTTAAAATTACCTGCAACTCAAATTTTGAAGATTGTTGAAATACTTGAACCACTGGAGCAAGCTTAATTGCTTCTGGTCGTGTACCCAAAATAATGCTAACTTTCTTTTTAATAGTCATGCTTTAAGCATAGATAAATAGATCAAATCGTGTACTAGGTGGCTATTAGCTTTCCAAGCTAAATCCTGAAAGCTTCACCATTCACCACAAACTCTGAGTATTGCCAATTTTAAAATCCCGTATCTTTGGGATAGCGGGATTATCCTTGCTTACAATAGCAAAAATTAAAATGAAAAAACCCGGACTGACCGGGCAGATGCTCTGTTTGTCGAATTGAGCAGGATGAACTATGACTTGATCTCACAAGTTAAAGGACAAGCAGCATATACAGAAGTCTGCGTTTGTTCAGCCTCTCCATGTAACCAGCTCAACCACTTAACTTGGTTCGGATGTACACCCTTAAATGTCAACACCCCAGCAGCGATGATTACTGCCATGATATTCAACATGATTAAACCCCCCGATACAAGCAAAACTGCACTAGCAGGCATTACGGATTGCAACACAATTGACAACAAACATCCGACCGTAGCCATTAAAAAGACCAACGGAAAACCGACAACCAACAAGCATACTGCCAATGTGAAAGTCCAAATCAAAAAACTTTTAATCATCATCAAGGAGTAGGTCTTTCCTACATTAGAGGTTTGAGCCGAAACCATGACTTTTCCTCCCAAAAAAATACAGCAAGGTTTTTATTTCAGTCACATATCGTCTTTAACGAGTTGACCGAATTGTTTCGATGAAATTTAAGTATATAGAATGCCTTTCATAAGATGAGCATTTTTTTACTAAACTTTACACTTGATTTTTTATAATCATGGATATAACATCAACTTCACACTTAATTTCTGAGGTAGTTTGTGCCATCTGTCTTTAGGAATAGAGGATAGTAGAGCTTTGTCCTAACAATGGATTTATTGCTCTTGAATTCAGTTTTGCTTAACATTTCTTATAATAAATGTCCTTCATTCTCATAATTCTCAGAAAAGAGTGGAGAATTTATTTGTGTATATTCTTGACGGCAATCATTCTTACTTAAACAGGTTAGTATTTAAATACACTAGAATTTGTAACTATACTCACTGTAGGTCTTGAGTGGGTATGATGTGGTAATCTGCTAAAGAGTTTTGTATTAGAAAAAATAGAAAGTTTTTTCTAAAAACGCAATACAGGAAAAATTAACTAAAAATATACAGACATGAAAAAAATCATGTAACAAGTTGTTGCATTGAAATTCTCAGTAGGCTTGCCTAGGAATTCAGTACAACTACAGAAGGTTTTTCGTTGATTTCAGTTGATAAATTCTACATTTTAAAGTTATGTGACAGAATCACAGGTTTAATTCAGGCAATCAAAGAATGGAGCAAACATGGTAAGGTAGGATTACCGAATTGACCAAGCAAGGGGGTTTTGACTCTTTACCAAGAATGTCGCATCACCAAAGAGACGGCTTGAGAAGTTTCACTTACTCCTCACGAAATGGCACAATTTTTCCGAGGAGGAGTTTAGTAAAATAGAGGGTAAAAAAATTTGTTTTTTCACCCCTGTAACTCAATTGATCACAGATAAACTATCTAAACCCAAGTTGTTCAAAGGTGTTGCCCTTTTTACACCAGGAGGAGACTTAATTTACTGCATCGACCCTAACAAGCAGGGTCGATGGCATTTGGATTTGTGTGCTGTTTTGCAGGAAATCTTAGACTTACCAGAACCGCCACACTTTTTGGTTCCTTGTTATACTGCCACTATTGACCACTGGTTAGATCCACAGACCCACCAAGTGCGAACTTTTGCGGAGGCGTATCCAGCAGTAATACGACATCAAGCTGTGCTTAATGCCATTTTTGGTACCCAGTTAACTTGGCAAACAGCACCTTGGCAAGACGGATTGTGCGATCGCATGGTACTAAGCACTTATCGCTCGACGTTTCCCCAACTTTGGCAAGACCATGATTTAATTGTGGATTTGGACTGTTCCCAAACCAAAACCCACCACCATCCACAAGTAATATCTGCACAAAAGTTACAGTTGCAAGGAGAATGCTATGTTTTACGTCTGTTTGTTGCTGGACATAGTGTAAATACCCGACGCATCCTGGAGAATTTGCACGAACTTTTAGAGCGATCGCTGGGGTATCCTTACACAATGAAAGTCATTGATGTTTTAACCAATCCCGAACAAGCAGAAATTGATCAAGTTTCTGCTACTCCCACCCTTGTCAAGGTCTGGCCGCAACCGATTCGGCGTATTGTTGGGGATATAGATAATGTAGATAAACTTTTACAGATGTTAGGCGCTACAGAAAAACTTTAATCTTTCACCAGAAGGATGTTCTCAATACTGTAACTGATTTACTTATAAAGGGCGGGTAATGTTAGAGATTATATCTAGTCTGATTTATTAGGATTTAAAGAACAGGGTTTTCAGAATTTTCCTTGCAGTGATTCTTGACAGCCTTTATGGATAAGGTTTTCACCCTGATTCGGCCAGCCCTAATGAGTCACAGTGATTACAAATTAGCACCCCACCCTCAACCCCCTCACAGGGGTAGGTTTTTTACAAAGAGATTTACAATAGGGCTATACTTGGTAGACAAGGAAGAAGAAGCAAGAAAAATTAAAACCCATGAAGATTTAGTGATATATCAAAAAGCGTTTAATGCAGCGATGAGGATTTTTTAATTATCAAAACAGTTTACTGTGGAAGAAAGATATTCTCTCACTGACCAAATACGTGGTTATTCCAGTTCAGCGTGTGGGAATTTTACAGAAGCTTGGAGAAAAAGAAGATATCAAGCATTATTTATTTTAGCTAAATTAAATGATTGTGAATCAGAAGCGGCAGAAACCCAAGTGGGGCCGAAATTTCCAGTGAAATGTCAGTATATTTCCTTAGAGGAGCGAACAGATTTATATAGTACATATAATCAATTTTCAAGTGGATTAGTAAAAATGATCAATGGAGTTGAGGTAGAAGTTTTTCTTCGAGCCATGTCTTAAAAACTAACCGATTACAAGAGCCTTCAAAGGTCAGTGGAGCAATTAGCTTTCCTTGACATAAACCACTCATTATACTAGCTCTAATGTTTCTTTTTCCTGACTTTAAATCATGGAATCTTTGTCCTTTGGGGTTCCATCCATAACCATAGTCTTCTCTATTATCTATTCCTGATTCATCAACCTAGACTAGCTCTTTTGCTTCTTTTTGGCTAATTTTAGTGGGAAATTCTTGTCTTTTCTCTTCATCATACCCGTAGGTTTCTTCTTCGAGCATATACTTTTTTTGTCACTTTCCGATAACAAAGAATATGATATTTAAAAGAAAAAAATCTACAAGGTAGGTAGAGCAATGGATGTAGAATTACAAATCCTGAAACATTTACGTCGAGATACTCACCCGATAGTGGGAGTCATAGATTAATATTCTGAGGAGTACAGAGACATATTCAAAGAAGTAAGAAATTATGAGTGCTTCAAATATTTACATTTGGGAATGATTTCAACAATCAAAAGAAAATCATTAACGGAGATAGCAGAAGTAGTAAGTATCAACTCAGCCCAATTATTACATCATTTCATCGCCAATTCAGAGTGGTCAGTAGGAAAGGTAAGGAACCGAAGATTACAGAAAATCAAGAGAGCATTAAATGGAAAAGCAATTACCGTAGTCATCGATGAAACAGGAGATGGGAAAAAAGGTAAAAAGACTGATTACCTAGTCAGACAATATTTAGGAAGTGTGGGGAAAATAAATAAGGGGGTAGTGTCAGTCAATACCTATGGAGTTTACGATAACATAACATTTCCGTATTAGTGCCATAAATCACTTCAAACCCTTTTATTCCTCTGCATAATTTACTATGCTTACTGCTTGTTTATTTCGGAAAGTGACAAAAGATTGTTATAGAAGGATATTGTTAAACCACCGTCTAGAGATGTTCCCTGGAACGTCTCTACATTCTTTATTGCAGATGTATATTATCCAACCCCTTAAGAACTGACTATTTTTTCTCCTGTAAGCATCCGTACAGCCGCTTGCAGTAAAACTTCTTCGAGATAAGGCTTGGTCAAGTAGCCAGTAGCACCGAGTTGAATTGCCATTTGTCTGTGTTTGTCTGCACGCCCTGAGGTAAGCATGGCAATAGGAATGTGGTTGAGGTTGGGATCTTTTTGGATGCGGGAGAGCAATTCCAGTCCATCGCAACGGGGCATTTCGATGTCACAAAATACGATATCGCAAGGTAGACCCGAACGAAGTTTGTCCCAAGCTTCCTGTCCGTCACGCGCCTGTTCAACCCGATAACCAGCTTTATTAAATGTCAGTGAAAGTAACTTTCTAACTGTAATTGAGTCATCGACAATCAGCACTGTGGGATCAATTTTTTTCGCCCTAGTTTCTGACACATGGGGAATTTCTAGTTGCTGCCGAGGATTACTACCATTTTGTCTAGAAATCCGTCCTTGGAAGATATCAATAATTTCTACTACATCAGCGATGGGCATAATTCGACCGTCATCTAAAATTGTAGCACCAGCAACACCAATGGGTTTAGGTGCAGGGGGTTCAAATTGCTTGATCACAATTTCTTGCTCACTCAGCACTTTGTCAATTTGGAGCGCAATCAAATTATTTCCCCATTGCGCGGAGCGCATTGCTGGAGGCAATCGTACTACCACAAGCGAAACCATATCGTCATCTCGGTTACCACCATAAACACTACCGCGACTGATCTGACGATTGAAGGTTAAAAGTTCTTTCAACGGTGGGCAGGGTAGCATTCTATCACGCCAATAAATATATGATTGTCCATCGGCGTTGTGCTGAATACTTTTTACGGGTACATCTAGGGTATCTTCCACCCCCTCCATTGGCAAAGCAATCTGCACTTGATCAAAAACACAGCATAGAGCTTTACAAATACTCAAGGTTAACGGTAACTGAATCGTAAAGGTCGTTCCTTTGCCGACGGTAGAATCTATGTTAACTATGCCGCGCATTTCCCTAATTGCGGAGCGCACTATATCCATTCCTATACCACGCCCGGCAATCTCATCTGCTTTATCTTTGATGCTAAAACCCGGCTGGAATAGCAGGTCATAGATTTCCATGGGCGAAATAGATTTTGCCTCGGCTGGTGTAATCATCCCCATTTGAATCGCTTTTGCCTTGATTCTTTCAGGATCGATACCTGCACCGTCATCACCCACAGAAATCACGGTTTGGCTACCTTGGTGAAACGCACAAATCGTAATGTATCCCACGGGGGGTTTACCACATTTTTCCCTAATTTGCGGCGTTTCAATACCGTGAGCGATGGCATTGTTAAGCATATGAGTCAACGGATCAGTGAGACGATCTAAAATCATCTTGTCAATTAAGGTATCTCCACCCGAAATCACCAACTCTACTTGTTTACCATACTTGATGGCATTGTCCCGTACTCCTCGGCGCAAGCCATCAATAGTTTCGCAAAAAGGCACCATTCGCGCTCGTGTCAATCCCTCTTGTAGTTGCTTTGTCACTTGGCGGAACTGTCGGGCCACTCTTTCGGTTTCTTCCGTGACAAAATGAATATCACTCGCTGACTCACGCACCCGGACAATAAATTCAATCATTTGTTGAAATAACCTATGAAAAGGAGTAAAGCGATCCATTTCTAACTCACTAAAACCCCGATCTGTATGGGAATCATTATTCTTGTGGTTAGTTCTGGGATGTCTTTGAGGTTCTTTCGTTTTGCGAATGGCCAGGAGAGGAGCTTCTAACAGCAATCTCTCATACGATTCCTGCATCTTTGCCCCCACCTCTGACAGCTGTTGCACTTGAATGAACAACTTATCTAAAGATTGCCGTAGCTGTTGATGATCCTGTTCTAAAGTATTGCGTTTTAGCACCAACTCCCCAACTAAATTGCTGATATCGTCCAGTTGCCTAACTGACACTTTCATGGTTTCCTCAAATCTAGCTGTACGACGATTTAAAAGAGGAGGTATTTTACTTATGTGCTGTTTTGGTTTAATCTGTGATAAGTGAGATATGATTTTATCTGCTTCTGTGAGGAGTTTCTCCACATAGCCAAATCCCTCATCCACATCAAATGATGCAATGGTGTGATTGTCCCTTTGGTTAATACCTGCTTGAAACCCCCTGCTTTCCGCGCTGTGGCTGTCGCTTAAGTCTGCAAATAAATCATCTGATGGAAATAACAAATTTTGCTCATGCAAAGAGATATTATCACTATTAATACTTGCTGAATGCTTCGGTTGAGATTCTTCAACGCTGCCAAAAATATCGTCAGCCACCCCTGCCAACAAACTATCATCTAAAGCTTTTGCCACATCTTCTTCAAGTACAGACACTGCTTTGTTTTCTTGTTGTGTTGCGCTTTCTTGGTTCCAAAAGTCGTTTAAATTGTCTTCTGTATCCTTAAGTTCTATTATTGGTGTAGGTATTATTTCAAATAAATTAATTATTTCTCCATCATTACTACAAATTTGTGGCTGGTCTTCGACATCAACAAAATCATCAAACAAAGCATCTAAATTTAAAGACTCTGGCTGAAGTATATTAGGTTGGAATTCTATATAATCATCCCGAAAAATATCCTGTATATCTGCATCATTTGTTTCTAATAATAAATCATCATAACTTTTTTTTTGGTTATTTGATACTGGTTCTGGTTGTTTTACTTCTTCATCTTGTGTTACTGCCAATAAACCATTTATTACATCATTTGGGTTAATATCAGCAGAAGAATCCTGTGATTTGCTGTAAACCCTCGCACATGTTTGTTGATTTTGCCGTTCTTGATGTTCTGTATCCCCAAAATTGTGGTCAATGTTGGAATTTTCTTGTTGTTGACAGGGTTCATCTAGTTCTGGCTTTTCACCTTCAAATAAATCAACCGAAGTATTTAATTCAGCTAATCCTACTAATGACCAACTGTCGCCAATATTGCTAATATCTGGGTCTCCTTTCTGAACCAAAGAGAACATCTCAGTAAAAACAGTTTCAGGAACTGTGTTTTCTATTGTGTCTAAAATATCCTCACTGGACTGAAATTTCCCAGCAATTTCAGTTAGGCTGGTTATACTGTCTGGGGCTGCTGTTAGCTGTGAAATAGCATATTTACTGCTCAAATTTTCTCTAACCGAAGAGAACTCTTCGTGTGCTGTGCGTTCTACGACATCTCCGGGCTGATGAACAAACACAAATTCTTGCTTCAAGAGCGCTGCTAATTGCTGACTAGTAGCAATCTCGGTTTCTCTGCCTTGGAGAACTAATTCTTGGGCTTGTTTGATTTCGGTGATAACAATTTTGGCGAGAGTGAGATAGGTATTTTCAGGATTAGCGATCGCATTTGTAGCAGCTTGACATAGGCTAGACCAATGAAGCAAATTCCACCTTTGTCCGAGTTTGACTAACTGCTGACAACATTGCTGAAGATTATTCCGAGATGCGGGTGTTGTATTTTTCTTAAACAGTTGCAACATTTCCCGCAGTGTTTGTGACACCTGGGTTTCAAATTCATCCCAATTGTCAGCGCATTGGGTGGGTATGAGCAAATCTTGTTGTTGATTTACCATTGACACTGATGATTCTGTCGATGTAATTTCGGTGTCTTCTTCCCAATTGATAATATCTGGCCGCAAGAACAGCTCGATAAGTGTGCTGACACTATCCTGGGCACCGGGTTCTGCTGTTGTAATATTTTCTTTTTTTACCCTATTTCCAGTTTGTTCTACCAGCAGTTCCAGATGCTCGTGCAACCATTTAAACACCGACTCAGTTTCTAAAATCAAATTATTAGCAGCTTCTTCCGAGAGACCAAATGGCTCACTCAAATGTTCTAATAGCACCTTGAGGGTATCACATACACCGAGAAACAAAGATTCTAACTTTTGGTCAACCTGAACAGGATGTTCTTGGAGAACTTTAAAACAATCTTCCAGGCGGTGGGAGGTGTGCTGAATGCTATTCAGCCCCAGCATAGCCGCACTTCCTTTGATCGAATGAGCCGCCCGAAAAATTTCTTTCAGCATTTTCGGGTTCTGCAAGGTACTTTGGAGATTTAGTAACCCCTGCTCAATCGTATTCAGATGGTCTCTGGCTTCTTTTATGAAGTTACCTAAAATCCGCTCTTGTTGTTCCGGCAGCATAGTAAAAGTTCTGAGTGCTGAGTTCTGAGTGGTCTTTAGTCATTGATTAATGACTAATTTACCTGGATTCGGGAGTCTCGACGCAAAGATGCTCAACTGAGGATATCAAATCGCGGGAAACACCCACTAAAACTTGTAAAGCTACAGAAATCCGTTGTGGCTTTCTTGGGAAGTTTTTTGGTCCGTGAGTTCTAACGATTGCATCACCTGGGCCACAGCACGGGAAGTTTCCGTCTGTTCTACTGTGTCCCTCGTAATCGAACGCACCAGAATGTCAATGCGATTCCCTACTTTAATAATATTTTCTAGCGCTCCCTTGGCTTTTTCTGCCGATTTTGTGCCTTTAATTACCTGTTGTGTGCCTTCTGCCATTGTCGCCATCACTGAGCCTGTTTCACTTTGAATTTGCATAACAATCTGTTCAATTTCCTGTAATAATTTGGCAGATTTGCCTCCTAGCTGACGTACTTCATCTGCTACAATTGCAAACCCACGTCCCGCTTCACCTGCCCTCGCGGCTTCAATACTGGCATTGAGTGCTAGCAAGTTGGTACGGGAAGCAATCTGAGAAATTAATGCCACTATTTTAGAAATTTCTTGTGAAAATTCGGCTAATCGCTTCATCTTACGGGTAGTTTCCGCTACAGTTTCTCGAATTTCTAAAATCCCCACCACAGTATTTTCCACGGCTTCTCCACCTTGAATGGCGATCGCAGTTGCATCACCAGCAACAATTTCCGCTTCCCGGGCTGTTGCCCCTATTCTTTTGATACAGTCAGTCATCACCTGTAGCGAATTCAAAGTTACTCCTAACTCTTCTGCTTGTCGTAAGGCATCACTAGATAATGCTCTAGCAAATGTTTCGTAATTATTTGTACCTTTTGTTACCTCATTGGCTGACACTTTTACTTGTTGGAGAATATTCCGGAGGTTTTGAATTGTCAGGTTAGAGGCATTGGCAACAGATCCTAATTCATCTTGTGAATACAGTGTGGCATGTACATTAAAATTACCTTGACGGAGTGCATCAAACTGGGCTTGTAAATCCTGAGTAGCACGGCGAATTTGCTTAAGTGTCATATTGGACATAAACGCTGCTGTACAAAAACCAGTAATACCAGCCGCTAGTGACATCGCCCCTCCCATATTCCTGACTGACTCCCGTTGTTCTGGTACAGAAAAGTTGGTAGCTGCGAAGTTGACCATAGCCACGGCTAATGCTGAAAAAATGCCCACTGTAGCAGCCACGAACCAGGGTTTTACATCTAGTGAGGTATTTTCTAAGGTGCACCAGCCTTGCTCCACGGTGACTTTAGGTTCTAGCCGGGAGACATCTGTTGCAGTGAACACAGGAACTGTTTCTTGTGGGCTTGTGTCTCTACTTTGTTGCTCACCAATAGATAAAGTTGAAAGCATAGCCACATCAGTCAAGCTAGAATCCGTTTGGGCTAAGTCAAATCCTGGAATGTTCCCTAAATCATCAAATTCCTCAAAATCATCTAAATATTCTATGTTAGTCTGAAAATTTTCTTCCTTGAGTAAACTATTTGTATCTTCATCAAAGCCAAAAGCAGATTTAAATGTCTCAAAATCAAACTCATCATCAGCATCAAATAATTCTGAGGGCACAAATTCCAAATTATCAGCAGCTTCTGTGAATTTTGTTGTCTGCGACCGATGATTTTCTCCACTACCAATATTGGACTCTAGTGCAGCGTGGTATTTGATGTTTTCTAAACCATTATTGGCAACACCAATAATTTCTGGATCATCAGACAACTGCAAAACTTTTTCGTACTCTTGTTTTGCCACATCGTACTGCCGCAAAACGTAGTAAACTTCACCCCGTAACAAATGGCAGTTAGGATCGTTTGGTACTTTTTGCACCACTTCATCCAGTAAACTGGCAGCCACTTCATACTTCTGTTGTCCATAGGCTGTACAAGCCTGCTGATATGAATCTAGATATTCGTTGAAACTAGCTGGCATTTGCTCCCTCCCCATTTCATCCTACCCACCTCGCGCTCCGCAAGATTTCCATTTGATCGAGCAGTTTTAAGTATTTTTTATTACTACCATCTATTAACCACTCTCCACGCAAAAACAAACTCATAATATCGGGTACATTAGTTGGTGGCTTTAAATGCTTGATATCCAGCCAATCAATACCACCAATTTCTTCTACTGCTAAACCAACGATTGTGTCTTGCTCTTCAATAGCGATCACTGAAATTTCTGCCCTGTCTGTATTTAATTCGGTTGCTTCACCGAGGAATTGACCCAAATCAGCCACCCAAATTACTCGACCTCGTAGATTTAGAGTACCTAAAAGTAAGGGAGAAGCATTAGGAATCGGGGTAATTTTATCAGGACTCAGTTTCATTACTTCTCGAATACCAGTAGCCGGTAGTGCAAACTCCTGATGGGAGGGAATATAAAACCTCAAATGTAATTCGCCTTCAGAACTTTCTACTTGTAATTCTCGAGGAAACTTATCTTGACCACTATCAGTTAAAAAGTCTGGTTTGCTGACCATATCGTTTTTATCCTCGTCCCAGGACCGAACTTTCAACAGAATACGGCATAAACTACAAAACATTGCCGATTTTTTGGCTCAAATTGAAGAAATTGCTCATGAACAACTCCAGACTATTTGAGTTAGTTAATAGCTGCCCAGAAGTATCTGATCGTCTTGGACTTGAGCGATGGTACCTCCTGGAAATGGATCGGTTTGTGAACGGTTTGGTGCTGTAATTAAATATGTTAATTTTTCAATGTGTTCAAAACTGGGAGCATCAGTCAAGATTTCTTGTAATATTTGTCGCATTACCCGACGTTGCAGCGCCAAGGGTGCTTTTCGTAACACCTGACGATTTAACCTTAAGTCAACCCTATTCCCCACTTTCTTTTCCATCGCTTCTTCCCTCAATTTGTGGGCTGCTTGCTCTAAATATTCCACTTCCCCTTGTAACAGTTCTGCTGTTTGGGCTAAGGCAAATTCGACTTTGGGGTTAAAATTTGCTTGTAAATATGGAATTAACTCTTGACGAATTCGGTTCCGGGCGTATTTGACATCTTGATTGGTCACATCTTCCCAAATGGGGAGATCAAAGTCTTGACAAAATTTCTTTGTTTGTTGACGAGTAATTTCTAACAAAGGGCGTGTCAGTAAAATATCCCCATTTAATGGTCGTTGCCAAGTGAGTGCTTGTAAACCATCAGCACCAGTACCCCGCATTAAGTTGTAAAGCAAAGTTTCGGCGCGATCGCTTGCCGTGTGGCCTGTCACAATATACTGATAATGATTTGTTTGGGCTATCGCACTTAAAGCCTGATAACGCCAATTACGTGCCACCGCTTCACTATTTAATGGCTGTGTTGCTGTTTCTAAATAAAAAGACACACGCCAACTTTGCGCTAATTTTTCTACATAATGGGCATTAGCTTGTGAATCACTACGCCAGCGATGATCACAATGGGCAATCCCCACATACCATCCCCATTTGGGTTGTAAATCTAACAGTAATTTAATTAAACACAGAGAATCTTGACCCCCAGAAACCGCTACCAGTAGCCTTTGGTTACGCTCAAATAAGTGACGCGAGCGAATGGTACGATGTATTTTTGCGTGTAAGACAGTCCATACCATTGACAAATTTTATATTCTCAGAAAATAATAGTTAATTTCCATCGGTTGTTTTCCCCTCCTCGTGGCACAAAGAAGTGACCAGGAGGGTTTTTCTCCGGGTGAAATTCCCCTTTGCCAACCCTAAGGGCAAAAGTGCAGTTGTTAAAAAAACCAACCATAAGAATGCAAACCTTTACCCAAAAGATTCACACCAAGATAGCAGATCCACACAACCACAAAACCACTAGCCGCTAAAATTGCTGGGCGACGACCTTGCCAACCCCGAGTAATTCGGGCATGGAGGTACGCGGCAAAAACTAACCAGGTAATTAACGCCCAGGTTTCTTTAGGATCCCAACTCCAGTAGGAACCCCAGGCTTCGTTAGCCCAAACTGCACCTGCAATAATGCCAATGGTGATAAGGGGAAATCCTAATCCAATGATGCGATAGCTGATATTGTCTAGGGTTTCAGCCAAGCTTAGGCGTTGTGGTGAGAGTAGTTGGTGAGCAGTTACTGCCCTGGAAGATTCAGCAGTATTGACTAAATTTAAAACAGCAGTACTACCCTTACCATTGTGATTAGTTTCAAAGCGAGAAAAGCCATTATTTTCTACCTGCGGTGTTGCAGGTTCAGAAATTAGCTCACCTGCCTTGTGCAAGCGGTAGCCGTTGCTACGATAACCGCCATTACCCACAGAACTGCCTTGTAGTTGAATATTTTGACCGCGAGTAACAATCAGAAAAGCCATTGCTAGTAGTGAACCTACCATTAAAGCAGCATAACTCAACATCATCACACTGACGTGCATCATCAGCCAATTAGACTTGAGTGCAGGTACTAAAGGTTCTGCAGATTGCATTTCTGATGGTAGAGTCAGGGCGGCAAAAGCAGTAATCCCCATTGCCACGGGCGCGGTAACAACTCCTACTAAGCGGCTACGGCTGGTATTCTCAGCAAACAGATGAACTGCGGTAATACCCCAAACCAAGAAAAATAAAGATTCATACAAATTACTCAGGGGAAAATAGCCAGCTTCTATCCATCGCGCCCCTAGCAAGGTAGCTATAGACAAATTAGCGATGGCCATTCCCCCAGTCCCCAAAGTAGCAAGTCCGGGCAGATTAGGAAAGGCTACTCCCGCCCAATACATCAGCATTGTCAGGAACAGTACTGCAAAAGTGGCATTGTCCAGCCAGTTCTGGAGTGCAACCAGATTCATAAAGTGTTCTCCCCAGTTGATTCTTGAAAATAATGATCCTCGCTTTTCTGATCCTATCCCCTTAGAGACTGATCGGACATGGTTTTTCCCACTCAGCACTTTCTATTTAGCACTGGGCACACCAAAAGGCAAAACCGCTGAAGTGTCACCTTTTTTAAGTATTATAAAAATGTCGTAGCGAACACTGCGATTATCACTAACAGCAGATGTCACCCCAATTGAACGTGTTGCCTTTAAAAAAGTTTCTTGCTTAGGAAATACAGTATTTAAAGTAAACTTTTTTACAGCCGTTTCCATATCTAAGAAAAACTGACCATTTGCCGGACTAAGTTCTTGAGGAACCGTTTGTTGAAAAGGCAAAGTACTAGCTAGTGTTTTATTGGGTTTAGGGAGAATTTTATCCGTGATAGGAGCACCCACCACCAAGAAAGCAATATCCTTATCTAACCAGCCACGGCTAGCGGTTAAAGTGTTAAAGGGCGTAATCCAGTTAACAACTGGTTTACCCGCCACTGTACTCGGTTGAATTTGAAACTGGTATTGGTTTTTCATCACCTCATCCAGCTTTTTCAAAGATGCTTCAGCTGATTTGCGTAGGCTTTTCCCCTTGGCTGCATCCCTAGCTTGTACCATGAATAACAAACCTGCTCGAAAATCCTTATCAGAATCATCATTTGAAGTATTGGGAATCACCGAGATAGAAAACTCACCTTGCATCCAACTGAGAAAATCCCGATCTAAATCCATTTGGGTGACAGACTTGACACCACCTCGCAGCTGTTCTGGTGATATAGGCGAGAGGGGATTTTTTTGTGATGTCAAAACATAGTCTTCCCACAACCGTTTTAAGTTTCCGCCAGACAGCATCATCAAAGTTTCCGCCGGTACACGGTTTTGCATTGTCCCAGCTTTGTTTTCCACTTGAAGCACACGCTGACTATGAGGATTTCGCCAAGAAATACCCTTTAAGCGTATTCCTTCCGACTCCAAGGTCATAGACCCTGCTAAACCCTGGTTATTTTGCAGTTGAGCTAAAACCTCAGCAGGTAAAGGACGGTTAGGAGTAGCAGCAGCTATTTTGGCAGCTATGGGTACATTCACATAAAACTGAGCAAAGGAGCGATTACTGGATATTTTGGCAAAATTATCTGCAAAACCTGCCACTCTTGCTAGGGATGCTTTACCTTTGTATGTATCAATTGCTCGTTCTGTTGCTTGGGGATGATCAGTGATTACTATAAACCGTTCATCTAGTAATGCGACTGAAAGCTTTTCCCCCGACAGATTATTACTTTGTTTAATGGTAATTCCTTGATAGGTGTGGTCTATCCATTGACCTTGTTTGAGGGCTTTGGGTTCTGCCAAGATGCTTTTAGCCGCTTCTAGGTTTTTCACAGGTAATACTATCACCATCGACTGTTGAGACCCAGCAGCATCTCTGTTCTTGTCCACTGGTTTGAGTACAGGTTGAATCGTTGGTGGGGACAAAATTGCTAGGGTGACTTGCTCCCCTACCCAAGGAGCGATATCTTTCTCAAATTCATAACCATTATTAGTTAGAAACCGATGGACTAACTGGACTACATTCCGATTTATTGCTGCTTGGGTGTCTCTTGTGCCCAAATCCTGAAATTTTTGCCATTGTTTGCTATCCGTGGTTAAGGAAACAGTAAACAGGGCATCTTGAGGGATAATATTTGCACCCACTGGCAAGCCTTGAGAAGATGTTTGATTCTGGGTGAAAAACCAGTATGCAGTACTTCCCCCACAAATTAACAATCCAGCCGCAAACAGTGTTAGCAGTATAGACGGTTTCTTGATTTTCTTTTTTATAACAGACAAAATAGGCAGGGTCATCGAAACCTTTACCTCATCCTTTGTTGAACTGAGCAGACAAGTTTTCTTGGATAGTCACTCTAAGATAAATTCCTCTAGGATACATTCATTATTCCCAGTACCTTGAGGGTATAACTAACTTAAAAAACCTGCAAGTTATCAGCATTGTAGACCCAAATCTACTGACACGAATTTCAATTGTTATTGAATTGAATTAATACTAAGTAGCTTGATCTTTTCCATGGGAGGAAATCAATTTTGAGCTTCCCAAATATTTGCTTAGATAGGGCGAAAAAACTTCATATATTAAAGTCAGGGGGCGTCCGTGATGCCAAAACAAGTAATGACGACCCCAGAAGGGGCCAGATACCCCAAAACCTAACTCTAGTGCGGCTGAGTAGCCGTAATAAATTCCTTGAATATCCCGATATAACTCTGTACGGATGCGAGCTAAACTTGCCCAAATTGGTAGTGAACGATTTTGGAGAAATTCATCTACATGACTAGCTTCCCACCATGAGGTTGCATAACCTAATCGCTGGCCTGAAGCAGTACGTAACCACACCTGTCGCCGCAGTCGCGGCCCTGGTACAGCTTTAATTAAGTCAGGGGCATGATCTGAGTTCATGCCAATCAAAGACATATCAATGACATCTACCTCTGTGGGTTCACCAGTAAGTAATTGTAAATGCCTTGTGGGAGAGCCATCACCTAAAAGTAACAATTGCCACGCCGGTGCTAACTGTGAGTGAGGCAAACTTTTTTGGACAACTTGCTCTCCGCCTTGCCAAATCGGAGTGAGGCGATGCCATGCTGTTGGTAATGTTGAATTGTTTGTAGCTGTAAAAGTTGCAGTCAATGTTCTTTACAAAAGTTCACCTATCTCTATAAAAGCACAAAAATTCTGTTGCTAATCAGAAGTTGAGAACTACAAACTTAAAAAATCAAAAGGAGCCGCCATGGCGGCTCCTTTTGTCGCATAAAATGCGGATGGCGAGACTCGAACTCGCAAGGCAAAGCCACACGCACCTCAAGCGTGCGCGTATACCAATTCCGCCACATCCGCTTTTATTATCCAAGAATCAACTATAGCACAAAAGAATAAAGATAGTGAGAAAATACTTAAATTTCATAAAAGTTATCAAAAATTTGAGTGGAAGTAAGTACCAATGCCGGGAAAGAGGATATATGACTGACAAAAATATAGTGGATAGTCACTGTACAAGTTAGATGCAAACTGCCGTCACCAAAGCTTAATTCGGTAAACTGGCTCCAGACTAGCAGATGCAATATTGTTAGTCTAGTTAAGATCCCTAAGGGCAGGCAGCCAAATCCTTTCTCAACTCCGCTCAGGATAAAGCTAGAACAACTCCTGTCATAATTTGAGATCAAGCGAAAGCATTGTGGTAAATGGGATGGGAGACAATAACTATCTACTGGTACTAATATCGAAGCTAAAAAATGAAGTTTGACAAAATATTAATTGCCAATCGGGGAGAAATCGCCCTTCGCATTCTCCGAGCCTGTGAAGAAATGGGAATCGCGACAGTTGCGGTTCACTCAACCGTTGACCGGAATGCTCTCCACGTCCAACTTGCCGATGAGGCGGTTTGTATTGGCGAGCCTGCAAGCAGTAAAAGTTATTTGAATATTCCCAACATTATTGCTGCGGCATTGACACGTAATGCCACCGCCATTCATCCTGGTTATGGATTTTTATCAGAAAATGCCAGATTTGCAGAAATCTGTGCTGACCATCATATTGCTTTTATCGGGCCGACTCCCGAAGCCATCAGGCTGATGGGGGACAAATCCACTGCCAAAGAAACCATGCAGAAAGCTTTAGTACCAACTGTGCCAGGTAGTTATGGGTTGGTAGAATCCGAACAAGAAGGATTGCTAATTGCCAAGCAGATGGATTATCCAGTCATGATCAAAGCTACTGCTGGTGGTGGTGGCAGAGGAATGCGTTTAGTGCGTTCTGAAAGTGAATTTGTCAAACTTTTCTTAGCTGCTCAAGGAGAAGCCGGAGCAGCCTTTGGCAATTCTGGCGTTTATATAGAAAAATTTATTGAACGTCCACGCCACATTGAATTTCAAATTTTGGCAGATAATTACGGTAACGTTATCCACTTGGGTGAAAGAGACTGTTCAATTCAGCGCCGCAATCAAAAATTATTAGAAGAAGCTCCCAGTCATGCACTTGACCCAGAACTAAGAGAAAAAATGGGACAAGCTGCTGTCAGAGCTGCTCAGTTTATCAACTTTACTGGGGCTGGCACAATTGAGTTTCTTTTAGATAGGTCTGGTAAGTTCTACTTTATGGAAATGAATACGCGGATTCAAGTTGAGCATCCCGTCACAGAGATGATTACAGGAATAGACTTAGTTGCCGAGCAAATCCGCATTGCCCAAGGGGAAAGATTAAGAATTACCCAAGACCAAGTAATCTTGCGGGGTCATGCTATCGAATGCAGAATTAATGCTGAAGACCCTGACCATGACTTTCGCCCCGCACCTGGACGAATTAGTGGCTATCTTCCACCTGGTGGTCCCGGTGTCCGCATTGACTCTCATGTTTACACTGATTACCAAATCCCCCCCTATTATGATTCCCTAATTGGTAAATTAATTGTCTGGGGTCCAGACCGCGCTACTGCCATTCACCGCATGAAACGGGCACTACGAGAATGTGCCATTACCGGACTTCCTACTACCATTGGATTTCATCAAAAAATCATGGAAAATCCACAATTTTTGCAAGGTAATGTCTACACGAATTTTATCCAGGAGATGAATCTTTAGGAATTAGAAAGTGGGGAATGGGGAATAGAGACTACCAAGTTTTGCCAACTCAGGTCTCCCACCCTTGCAGGGAAAGGTGAGATACTTTCCCCCATTCCCTTCTCGGTCAAGGAAATCTACTTCCTCAGCCCTAATTTAAACGATTCATCATGGTGAGTAATCCTTGCTGACCGAGAAGAATTTCCCTGGTTAGGCTGAAAATTCCTACCCAGAGAATAGGGGTGATATCTACCCCACCTATGGGTGGTACTAACTTTCGCAATGGCACTAAAAAGGGTTCAGTCGGCCAAGCTATAAGATTAAAAGGGAAACGATTCAGGTCTACTTGTGGATACCAAGTGAGAATGATGCGGAAAATAAACAAAAATATCATCAGTCCCAACACAGGACCGAGAATCCAAACAGTCAGGTTAACACCAGTCATTAGTTTGAGCTACTATTTGTAAACTAAGAAAGAATTTAGGTTAAAGCCTGCAAATTCGCAGCTTTGTTAAGTATTCTCTCTTTAATTTTAACTAATTACACCAAGGACACCTTTTTTCATTCAGCACTCCGTTGGGAAGGACTTTTTTTGGTAAGACACCATATTAGAATTATGATGAAGTGTGTAAAAAAAAAGGTTTAGAACAATGACGCCTTCATTAGCAAATTTTCTTTGGAGTTTGGTTTGGGGTGCTGCGATTGTAGTACTACCCGCTACAGTTGGGCTGATTTTCATTAGCCAAAAAGATAAAATTCAGCGTTCATAATTCTTGGTAGAGTCGGTTTGACTCTCATCTCCCACCGATTGTCTGTCAGCTATTGGCGCTAAAACTCATCTAATGTGCATAGCTAGATTTTGTCAATGTCTTGTCAGGTCGGCATCTTACCTACCTTAGCTATGCTAGTTAAATGTGCAGCAGTTTACCTACATTGTGCCAAAAGCAGAAAGTCTTCTCACTGAGGACAAGGTATACTAAGTTGACAGACATCGGCTTTTTTAGCTGGCGCTGAATAGCTTGAGAAGCTGACCTTGCCCTAGGCTTTGAAGCTTAAATATATTGTGCATATTGTGTCTGATTAGAGTAGTGATTTTAAGTGTGACTCGTTAACATAGATTTGATATTTGGAAAAGAACAATGATAAATTTGGGGCTGAACTCAGCCAGCGTTCTGGCGCAAGTCAATTTTGGGACGAACTCAGCCAGTATTCTAGGAATTTTCCTGGCTGTGTCTGGGGCAGCACTGTATTTTCTCCGCACTGTGCGTCCAGAACTGTCACGAGATCAAGATATCTTTTTTGCAGCTGTGGGCTTACTCTGTGGCTTCATTCTCGTTTTTCAAGGATGGCGTTTAGATCCAATTTTGCAATTTGGTCAGTTACTTTTAGTCGGTTCAACCGTCTTCTTTGCAGTGGAAAGTATTCGTTTGCGAGGTATAGCTACTCAACAAGCTAAACGTAATACTCCCATTGTCGATGAAGAGCGAGAGGTAAGCAGAAATTATTCCTACAATCGGAGAGGATATCAGGCTGAGGTAGACGAAGATTTAGAACCACTACCTTATGAAGAAGAAGAACCACCAGTCCGTCCTCGCATTCGCGGTAGCAGGGATACTCGTTCTTCTCGTGATGACTACTATGAGGAACAACCACCCCGCCGTGCAGAACGCCGCAGCAGTAGAGAAAGACCAGAAACGGGAGACAGAAAGCGACGTCCTGGTTCTGGCGGTCCTGTGAGTCGCAGCACTGAAAGTTTTCCACAAGAAGATTGGGGTGCTTCTAATCAGCAAATTGATGATTGGGGTAGTCCCAGTGGAGAAGTGAGAAAATCCTCTCGTCGTGGTACTGATAGACCACTCCGCCCAGATCCCCGCGACCAGGATATTCCTTCTCGACCCAAAAAGCGCCGCCCACCTGCCGACTTAAGTTCACGGAGAACCCCTGAGGATGATGTAATATCAACTGAATATGTACCATATAACCCCATTGAAAAGCCCAATCAAGAGCCCGATAATTCCAGTGATTTGGATGAAGGTACTATTTAATACTTGTGCGTAAGCATTAGGTCTGGAGGGGATGGAAAACAATTCAGGTGAAAAGATTTACGCCCAGATTTTGGCTCCAAATACCAATTCACTGGAGCCTAATTTTCAGCATTACTAGTTTATTGTTATCTTGCAGTCCTAACGAAATACCCGTAGGGTCTACTTCCCTTAACAGTCGCTACACTGAAGAGCAACCAGCCTTAAGTGGAAATGGGCGCTTTTTAGCTTTTGTATCTAATCGCAATGGTGGTCACCAACTGTTGCTTTATGATTTGACAGAACAACGATTGGTTCGCACACCAGGTTTAAATAGACCCCAAACCATTGCTGAAAGTCCGAGTTTGAGTTACAACGGGCGTTATCTTGCTTATCTGACCAGCGACCAAGGTAGACCCGTAGTGGCACTTTATGATCGCTCTACGCAAAAGTCACAAATTATCACCCCCACTTATCGCGGCTGGATCAGAAGTCCTGGTATTAGTATGGATGGACGTTATGTTGTTTTTGAAACCGCTAGCCGTGGTCAGTGGGATATTGAAGTTTTAGACCGGGGACCAAATATTGAGTTAGATATTCCCAATGGTGCAACTGTCAACACCTCTCCTGTACTGCCATAAATCAGGGAAATGGGAAAACGGTAAAAAAACTATGTCATATTTGTGGTTAGTGATAAGTTGCTAGTCTTGTGACATGATTCATAAAAATATTTTTATCCCTATATTTGTCGCTAACTTGGGCTTATTGGGTGGCTGTGTCGGCTATCCCCGCCTGGTCAACTATCCCTTTGACCCTGGTGGTCGAAGTCTTAACAGTCGAGCTTCAGAACTAAATCCGCAAATTTCTGGGAGACATATTGTCTTTACCAGCGATCGCCGGGGTAGCCAAGATGTTTACATGTTTGACACAGTAACTCGTAGTTTGGTAGATATATCAGGTTTAAATTCTTTAGATACGATCACCTCTCATCCCAGTGTTGCTGAAAATGGTCGCTATATTGTTTTTGCTGCTAGTCGTGAAGGGCGATCTACTATTTTTCTCTATGATCGAGAAACCAGACAATCCAGAAATTTAACTAGTAATCTGCAAGCAGAAGTCCGTAATCCCACTGTTAGCGCTGATGGTCAGAGGATTGCTTTTGAGTATAGTAACAATGGACAATGGGATATTTTAGTTTATGAAAAATCGGGAGCAAGGTTGAATATAGCTCAAGATCCCCGTTAGGGGTGAGAAGCTAACGACTCAAGACTAGTATTGTAATTTCTTCTCTCCCCATCCCCAGTTTTTACTGCCTAGTTTTTACTTTCCACTTTTTGCTGTACTGATTCAATCAGCGATCGCACTTCTTGAGTACCTTGAGAAGGTTCAAAGGATAATGGGAATTTACCCCGGAGGATCATCCGTAAGCCAAGAGGTGCAAGACTGAGTAATCCTTTCAAGTCTCGAAAGTAGTTACCCACCACTTGTAAGCCAAATTGACGTTCATCAATCCAACCACCTTGTTTCACCAAATCTACTAATACTTTGCGGTGGCGAATTGAGCGACTGTCTTTGGCTTGTTTACGTTCAAGAATGTCTTGTTTAATTTTCGTGATTTGCTCTAAAGGTGCTACCCCCATAGGACAAACTGAATCACAGTAAAAACAACGAGTACAACCCCAAACACCTTGAGTACCTTCGTTATAACTTTCTAAGCGATTTTCAGTTTGAGTATCACGAGAATCGGCTACCATGCGATATGCTTTAGCCAAAGCGTGGGGACCGACAAAATTTGAATTAACTTCACGAGCATTACATTCAGAATAGCAAGCACCACACATGATACAATTGCCACTCTGATCAAGAAGCGATCGCTCCAGTGGTGTTTGTAAAAATTCTCTTTCTGGAACCTTTCGCGCTGCTGTACTGACATAAGGAGCTACTGCATCTAGATGATTCCAGAAACTACTCATCTCCACTACCAAATCTTTAATTACGGGCATATTACCGAGAGGAGCTAGTGTAATTTCCTGAATAGTGTTGGACTGATTCTCGACACTTTGGATTTGTGAGAATCTGGCCAGTTCACTACCAACATTTTCTTTACAAGCTAAAGCCGAACGCCCATTAATTCGCATTGCACAGCTACCACAAATGGTGTTGCGACAATTTTTACGAAAAGCTAGCGTTCCATCTTTTTCCCACTTAATTCGATTCAGGCAATCCAAGATTGTATTCCCTGAATCCACCTCTAACAGGTAAGTTTGTACAACAGCAGAGGAATTTTGTTGCTGCCGAATGATCTTAAATAGAACTTCCATCATCATCAACCACAATCTTAAAATTACATCATCAGCCTCAGAAATCCTGAGTAAAGGCTGGTGGTTGCACAAATCGAGCTATACTCTTGTTACCCTTAATGCCAAGCCAAGTGTTAATAGGCTGATCATCGAAGAGTAACTGATTCTAGTTTAAGGATAACCATTCAAATTTAATTTTAAGAACTGGTACAAGTGAGATTATTGTCAAGCTCTAAAACAAAAGTCCAATCAGCTCATCCTAGCGGGAGCATTTAACTTACTTATTTGGCAGTACAACCAAAAGTAGGTTAATCACCAAAAAACCCTACCTTCATTTGTGGTATAGCGAAGATCTCCAAACTAAATGCAGTAATCTTTCTCAATACATCTTGATGCTAAGAGCAATGGAAGCAATGGATTGGAAAAACTCTCATATACTCGTAAAATGGCAGTTCTTTCTGTACATGTCAATGCTCAACCTGTTGATGAACCTCTGCTGACAATAGAGCATTTGCAAGATACGGGAAAATTTATTCTTCCCAAAGACAGACGTATATAATGCCTCTTTGGTTTTTGCCTCCTGAGAATAAACCAGCAAGACAATCCTCACCTAGTTTTTTCTGTACAAAATTAAAGAAATTTTGGATTTAAACTCAGTTGTCAAAACTACTCCTCTAAATTTAGATTAATTTTTATAAAAGCAATGCTGTAATACTCACTATGGTAATCAAGTAGAAGGAAAATCCTCAACGATTTTTGCCTCCCCAAGGTTAGATATTCAGATTAAAGTCTACCAGCAAGTTAAATTCAAAAGTAAACAATTATTTTGCTATTATTAGTTCATGCTAGTATTTAATATAAAATTACGAAGTAACAAATCCAGTCCCAATAGCTGCATAAGCATCGCTGATGCTGCTTTGTTAATTCGTAATGTAGAGACAAGAAAATCTAGGTCTCTACAGGCAGGACAAAGGTGTATGTCCGTAAGAGCCTACTCAAATACTATGCTGTCCTCAGCTGGAGAGTCAGAGTGGGGAAAACCCAACAACTCAAGGGCAATAAAGTCCAGCACTAAAAGTTGAAAGCCTGCAATTTACTGAGTCTACGACTTATTTGTAGTAGAACTCAAACAACTTGTGAAGGTGGCTGAAAGTTACACCGCTACAGTAGCGCCAAAAGAGAAAATCAATTGATTTTCCACGGCGAGTAATGGTTAAAAGTGCCGTAAAATCACCGAAATTAATGTTTGTGGACACCATGACCTCAAATCTGTTGTAGGTGACCATAACATAGGCGCTTGTAGCTCAACTTATAAACAGGAATTTATCCCTCACCCTAGGCTCATGAGTAGTCAAATGCTGGCATGAGACAACATCGTTTATCAGTTTGGAGAGAGTAAGGAAAATTTGAGCGTAATGACTGAAACAGCAACCGCACCATTAACTGGAAAAGCATTGCTGGCTAAGGTAAAAGAACTATCTAATTTACCACGCCGAGAAAGAGCCAAGCAGTGTGGCTATTACACCGTTACTAAAAATAATCAAGTACGCGTCAATCTCACAGATTTTTATGATGCTCTACTATCGGCTAGAGGAATTCCTCTGAGTCCAGAAGCGCCTAAAGATGGTCGTGGACGTGAACCGACATATCGAGTTAGCGTTCATCAAAACGGTCAAATTGTTATTGGTGCTACCTACACTAAAGCAATGAACTTAAAGCCGGGAGATGAGTTTGAAATCAGACTGGGATATAAGCATATTCACTTGATTCAACTTGGTGAAAGTGATAGAAAAGTCATATCGGAAGATATAGACTCGGAAGAGTCAGATGAAGATTTGGAAGATTAAGAGTAAGTTTGCTGATGGTATGAATAAGTTAAAGGTGAAGGCTTGATAAATTATTCTTACCACCACAGCCAACTGCTAAGTCTTTTTCGGTAATTTTGTAACATTGACAAAATACGATTAGATTCCTTGCAAAAGTAACAGACTTTCATCAAGTCTTGACCAGCAAGCAAGTAGTCTATCGTGTTTTTTTGTGTGTATTTTGATGAATTTTAGTCAATCTATAGTCAAAACCTCAGAAAATTTATGGAAAATGCATCAGTTCTAGTTGTAGTGATGACATTTTTTATGAGCTGGATAGGGTGTTGGTTACCGATAGCATCTGTAATAGCGATTACCCTTAATTGGCAACCCACAAAACCTTTACAGCCAGAACAAAAATTACCCTTATTAGTGCCACTTTATCTATTGGCCCCCCTAGTTCTTTGGGGAATTATTTGGCTATTTCATCAATCTTTTTCAAATTACGGCTTGGTCACGAATCTGTCCCTGCTAAATTCCTTAGCTCTAGGTTTTGGTTTAGGAATAATCAGCCTAGCAATTTTGTTTACCTGCCAATTCTGGCTAGGCTGGTGCTATTTTGAGAAAGTAAATATCAAGTTGGTACCAGCCATTTTGCCATCTATTCTATTGATATCATTGTTGGTTGGAGGTATTGAAGAATTAGTTTTTCGTGGTTTCTTGTTAACTGAATTGCAGCGTGAATACCCAAGGTGGTTAGCAGCAACAATTTCTAGCTTAATTTTTGCCCTTTTACACTTGGTGTGGGAACAAGGCGAAACCACGCCCCAACTTCCTGGACTGTGGCTCCTGGGCATGATGTTGGTGTTAGCTAGGATTGCAGATCATGGTAGTTTGGGTATAGCTTGGGGATTACATGCAGCATTAGTATGGGCGATGACTACCTTAGATACAGCAGAATTAATTACCTATACTGGTAAAACTTCACAGTGGTGGACTGGTAAAAACAAAAAACCCCTAGCCGGGGCAGCGGGAATTATTTGTGTTTTGGGAACTGGGTTAATTCTTTGGTTATTCTCTTGGTATTGATATATTGTCATATGGGCAGCTGGTCTGAGAGAAAATTTTTCCTCAAGTGCGATCGCGCCATCATAGCCAACGCAATCGCACGGATGATCAGTTGTTTAACTGATGAAGTGCAGCAGGCTAATTACTGTACTCATGAGCCTATGGGTAATAGGCAGACTATCAATCACCATACCCAAACACAACAACATCATGTAAGAAATGGAATACAGAAATAACTCTCTAGCTACAGTCCGCTCCTGTGGATTTTGTAACAAACGCCAAGATTTATGAATAAATACTGCGCCTAAGGTCAGAGCGACGGCTGCATAAACAAATCCACTGGCGTGTAGGGGATAAACAAGTAACAGCGTGGTTACTACTGTAGTGAGTGTGTAGTACCAAATTTGCTTAACGGTAGCCGTATCACCTTCAACCACAGGTAACATAGGGATACCAACTTTTGCATAGTCATCCCGAATCATTAGCGCTAGCGCCCAAAAATGGGGCGGTGTCCATAAAAAAACTATGGCAAAAATTAACCATGCTGGCCAGCTTAAAGTACCTGTCACAGCAGCCCAACCCACTAACGCCGGAATTGCCCCAGCAGCCCCACCAATGACAATATTTTGAGTGCTATGGCGTTTCAACCAGTGGGTGTAGATCAAAACATAAAAAACAATACCCGAGAATGCCAGAACAGCAGCTAGTAAATTTGCGAATAAGGCTAGTAGACTAAAAGACATCACCCCTAGAGTGATGGCAAAAATCAGGGCATCACGAGGCTGCACCCTACCGGAAGGAATAGGACGATGACGCGTCCGCTCCATGTCATAATCAATATCTCGGTCGTAGATACAGTTAATAGTCTGGGCGCTAGCAGCAGCCAAAGTGCCACCAGTCAGAGTGACTAACAGCAACAACGGGTCTACTTGTCCCTGAGCAGCAATCCACATACTTCCAGCCGTGGTAATCAACAGCAACGGGATAATCCGGGGCTTTGTTAGTTGGTAGTAGCTTTGGATGACTTGGAGAAATGTTTGATGGTGGCGAGAGACATTAGTCTCAATCATTTTGGCTCTTGTTCCTTATTTTTCAACAACTTTGATACAGGCCCTGCTCATACTGAGATGACGTCAAAAATAGCTACCGAAGCGAAGGAAAAATGAGGAAGATGAGGAGAATGGAGAAAATGAGGAAGATTTCCCCCCGCTCGCCCATGTCCCCTTGCTCAGACTGACTCAGAAAATCAAGACTTGTCTTGGGGGCGGAGGCAGTTTTGGTTTTTATGGTTTTACCACTTCTAGTTCCTAGGGGTTGTTGCTAGATGTGATGTCTAGTTTGTGGAATTACTCAATAACTAATGGCTAATAGCTAAATGCCATTAGTCATTAGTAATCACAGCAATGGAAAAATGAATCTGAATGAAATTAGGCATTGGATCCATTTGCTTGTGTACTTGTAACAGTCGCTGTTGAAGCCACAGGGAAAGCGTTAATTTCACGAGACATAGCCCAGTCACGTAGTGCTAAAACTGTAAAAGCGACTAAACTAGCCAGTAAAGTAGCGCCGACGGTTTGGTGAGAGACGGTCAGCACCTCCACTTGGAGATGTAATCGGAAAGTGGCAACTCCCAAGAATATTTGTAACATCAACAACCCACCAGCAATATTTGCTAGTTGCCGCAAAGCTGGATGGAGTGCTGGCGTCCGCCGAGATATAAATACCACTGCCAAAGTAGCCACCGTTGGCGGTACCAAACCAAAAACATGGCTATACATCACATTACAAAGTTGAGAATCGCCAAAGCATTGGTGTAACGCCCAGCGAGACCCTACCAAAGCGCCTAGTATACTTTGCAAGTAAACAAAAATTACGGCACTTAAACCCAACCAAGGTAACTTACCAACAGTGCCAGTTCCTTGATAGGGAGTCAGGGCTGTACCGATAGTCAGTAAAGTAGTAAAAAACAACAGCGCCGTTCCCAAATGGGCAGTGACGATATCAAAGCGTAACAGTTCGGTGACGGTGAGTCCTCCCAAAACACCTTGTAAGACAATTAAAAACAGAGCAAATGTGGATGCCCAAGGCAGCCAACTGGGTAATAAACCACGGTTCCACCAGGACAAACCAAACAATGCGATAGCGCTTAAACCAATTAACCCTGCATCCAATCGGTGAAACCACTCCAAGAAAACTTGAAGATTCATTTGTCTGGCTGGAACCAGTTCCCCGTAGCACAAGGGCCAGTCTGGGCAAGCAAGTCCAGCATTCATCACACGGGTGGCACTGCCTATGGCCATCAAAATCAAGGTGGCTATGCACATTTTCCACACCAAGCGACGAATCACTTCCTTAGGCTTTCGCTGCTCGGTTGTTGCTTCATTTTGTTGTTCTAGGACAAATTCATTCATGAACAGTACCCTCCGCCCGCTCTTGGTTGGGCTTCTCCGATAAATTTTCAATTTTTAGTACCGATCCATCTACACCCTAACCTATGAGACAGGGTTTAAAAGATTGGCTTGCACTTATACTTTGGATCACTCCAGCTACTTTTAGCCGTAGCTTTAGGTATTTTTTAAGTTGTGAGAAATTGAGAAAGAAGCATTAATTTTTTAAATCTAGATTTTTTGTGCAGTTTTTACACAGTTTTATACTGATTTAAATTTACTATTGGCAGTATCTAATAAATCTCTTGTAGTCACAATTATCAATTTAGTTGAAAAAATTAATAAAAATTTCAGACTATGAGACTCCATGTTTCATTGCCTGCACTACCTTAGTAAGTGAGTAGGATAGAGATAACGTAGTAAATTCATTTAAGTAAACCGTGAAGATTCCAAGTTCCATCTGGACATTACTAATTGGTGTCGTACTAACGCTATTCAGCCTTTGGTATGGTGAAAATCACGGTCTGTTGCCAACAGCCGCCACAGACGAAGCTGTTTTAGTGGATGGTCTGTTTAACACGATGATGATCGTTTCCACGGGTATATTCCTACTCGTCGAAGGTGTTTTAATCTACTCTGCAATTAAATACCGTCGGCGGGCAGGTGATAACGA
Organism: Umezakia ovalisporum Ak1311; assembly: GCF_029891685.1. Classification (NCBI taxonomy): domain Bacteria; kingdom Bacillati; phylum Cyanobacteriota; class Cyanophyceae; order Nostocales; family Nodulariaceae; genus Umezakia; species Umezakia ovalisporum. Next base: position 51,810 of record NZ_JANQDJ010000015.1, read on the forward strand.
AGATGGACCACCAATTGAAGGCAACGTGCCTTTAGAAATCCTCTGGACGGCGATCCCAGCTATTATCGTTCTTGGTATTTCTGTTTATAGCTTTGAAGTGTATAACGACATCGGTGGCTTTGACCCCCATTCTGTTCATGGAGCCCCGATTAGTCAAGAATCTATGATGACAATGCCAGGGGCTGCGATGGCGGCAACTTTGAGTGATACACCACCCAGCATAGGCCATGACCTCAATCAGGAACAGTCTGACCAAGCAATGCAAGATACCGCCACAGCAGCAGTCCGCAATGCTGACGAAATTCCCCAAAAGGGAAATGCTCCGGGGGTAGGTATTGTTGCTCCTACCATTGGCGGTAGTCCAGAAAAAGCAGGTCTACCACCAGAAGTACGAGTCAATGTCACTGGGCTACAATACGCGTGGATTTTCACCTATCCTGATACAGGCATTACCACAGGTGAGTTACACGTCCCAGTAGGTCGCGAAGTGCAAGTTAACATGACAGCTAATGATGTCATCCATGCTTTCTGGGTTCCGGAGTTCCGCTTGAAACAAGATGCTATCCCCGGTAGACAAAGCGAAATTCGTTTCACCCCCAGATTAGTTGGTAGCTATGACCTAATTTGTGCTGAACTTTGTGGCCCTTACCACGGAGTTATGAAAACCCAAGTAGTAGTAGAAAGCGAACAAGCCTATGACGCTTGGATGCGAGAACAATTAGTGGCTAGCAGCGAAAACCTCAAACAAGCCATTGCTGTTAACCCTGCGGATTTATCCCCAGATGAATTTCTAGCTCCTTACACTAGGGAAATGGGGATTGAACCAGAAATGATCAATCAAGTTCACACTGCTCATCAGCATTAGTTAGGGAACAGGCTGATAACTAATAATTAATTCTTATGACACAAGCCCAGTTGGAAAAAGCTGCCAATACTCCCCCTCATACAGAAGAAGCACAAGAAAGACACTGGCTAGACTTTTTTGGTTTCAGCACCGACCATAAGGTAATTGGGATTCAATATCTAGTTACTTCCTTTGTTTTTTACTGCATTGGCGGGGTAATGGCTGATTTGGTACGTACAGAACTGCGAACCCCGGACGTAGATTTTGTTACCCCGGAAGTTTACAACAGTCTATTCACCCTGCACGCCACAATCATGATTTTTTTGTGGATTGTACCAGCAGGTGCAGGATTTGCTAACTATCTCATTCCCTTAATGATTGGGGCTAGGGATATGGCATTTCCTCGGTTGAATGCTGTGGCTTTTTGGATGATTCCCCCGGCTGGTGTGTTGCTCATCGCTAGTTTGGCTTTGGGTGATGCTCCTGATGCAGGTTGGACTTCCTACCCGCCTTTGAGCTTGGTAACAGGTCAAATTGGTGAAGCCATTTGGATTATGAGTATTCTGCTGTTGGGTACATCGTCGATTTTGGGAGCGATTAACTTTATCGTTACCATTCTCAAGATGCGTGTCCCCAGTATGGGAGTTCATCAAATGCCTTTGTTTTGTTGGTCGATGTTGGCAACTTCGGCTCTGGTACTGATATCTACGCCAGTACTAGCAGGTGCGCTGATTCTCCTGGCCTTTGACTTATTAGCAGGGACAACATTTTTTAACCCCACTGGCGGTGGTGACCCGGTGGTTTACCAGCATATGTTCTGGTTCTATTCCCACCCGGCGGTCTACATCATGATTTTGCCTTTCTTTGGAGCAATTTCTGAAATTTTGCCCGTTCATGCCCGCAAACCAATTTTTGGCTATAAAGCTATCGCTTATTCTTCTCTAGCTATCAGTTTCTTGGGGCTAATTGTCTGGGCGCATCATATGTTTACCAGTGGTGTCCCCGGTTGGTTACGAATGTTTTTTATGATCACTACCATGATTATTGCTGTACCCACTGGAATTAAAATTTTTGGTTGGTTAGCAACTATCTGGGGTGGCAAAATCAACCTCAATAGTCCCATGATATTTGCTATGGGCTTTTTGGGAACCTTCGTCATTGGCGGGATCAGTGGTGTAATGTTAGCCGCAGTTCCCTTTGATATTCACGTTCATGATACTTATTTTGTAGTGGCACACTTGCACTACGTCCTCTTTGGTGGTAGTGTTTTGGGAATTTTTGCTGCTATCTACCACTGGTTCCCGAAAATGACGGGACGAATGATGAACGAATTTTGGGGCAAAGTTCATGCTGTTTTAACCATTGTGGGTCTGAATATGACTTTCTTACCTATGCACAAGCTAGGGCTGATGGGAATGAATCGCCGCATTGCTCAATATGACCCCAAATTCACCTCATTGAATGAAATCTGCACTTACGGATCTTATATTCTCGCCATTTCCACATTACCCTTTATTATCAATGCTGTTTGGAGTTGGTGGTATGGGCGCAAAGCTGGTGATAATCCTTGGCGAGGACTAACCCTAGAGTGGATGACTAGCTCACCGCCAGCTATTGAAAATTTTGAGAAACTACCAGTTTTGGCTACGGGGCCTTACGACTACGGCGTAAGTGAAAAAAAAGTGGATACTCAGGCGGTGTTAAACCTCGAACCTGATGAACCATACCCCACTATTGAGTCTGGTATTTAAGAGGAGGGTTTAAGGAATGGGGACTGGAAACAAACCCAATCTTCATTCCCAATCCTTGATACCCATTTCCAGTTAGTTCACATTTTTAAAGATTCATGCAAAGTCAAATAATTGACCCAGCGAAAACACAATTGAATCATCACCACACAGCAACCGATGCTCATCACGAAGAACATCCAGATTATCGCCTGTTTGGTCTGGTGGTGTTTCTCATCGCTGAGGGAATGATTTTTCTGGGGATGTTCGGAGCTTATTTAGCTTTTCGTTCTACCCTACCAGTATGGCCTCCTGAAGGCACACCGGAATTAGAACTCATACTACCGGGAGTGAATACTGTTAATCTGATTGCTAGCAGTTTTGTCATGCACAACGCTGACACCGCCATCAAAAAAAATGATGCCCGGGGTATGCGGATTTGGTTGGCAATTACCGCGCTGATGGGTGCTATTTTTTTGGTAGGTCAAGTTTATGAATATACCCATCTAGAATTTGGTTTAACTACTAATTTGTTTGCCAGTGCGTTTTATGTTTTAACTGGCTTCCACGGACTGCACGTTACTATTGGCGTTTTGGCTATTATTGCTGTGTTGTGGCGATCGCGTGTTCCCGGGCACTATAGTAATGAAAAACATTTCGGTATCGAAGCAGCAGAAATATATTGGCACTTTGTTGATGTAATTTGGATTATTTTATTCGGATTACTCTATATACTGTGAATGTTGATTTTTAGTTGTTCATCGGGCTCCCATTTGGGGGCTTTTTTCATGTATTTTATTCAGTCCAATACACGTAAATAATATGGGAGGTTGGTAGCCCCGTGTTTTTAAACCGGGGTGGAAAACCGACTCAAGCAGATTTATCTGCATTCAATGTCTATCATGATGTGGATCGTTAATATAATCCATTACTTTAGATGTGCTAACTTTACCAGAAGTATCAAAAAAGTAACTCCTAGTCCACAAAGACGGCAGCCTCTTT